>CAZJVC010000001.1:0-1721 GCA_964549515.1 uncultured Pseudomonadota bacterium
AATCACGAAAACCGTAAATCTCTACAGTCGCAATATTATTATACAACCGATTGTTATCAATAATAGTCATTAGAGGGTAATATGTAGATCCGCCCTCGAGGCCCAGCATAATACCAAAGGAACGCCCCAAACCAAACTGCAATGAAATCTCTGAAGCAGTAATTTGGCTCGCCTGTTCAAGGCCCGAAAAACAAATTCCCTCCACAAAATCAGTCGGAAGTATATCTATAATCTGATTACGATTAGCCACTATGTTACAATTATTTATAAGATTGTGCGCCCCATTCTCGCCCTTAATTCCATACAAAATATGTTGTCCATAATTTTGGCTTATTCTTGTTCTTTCTATGGTTATGTTCTTCGAAAGCCCTGATCCAAGAGCATCACCAGTCCACTCAATTCCAATATAGGAATTGTCAGAACTATTCCCATAAATTAAAGAATCTTGTAACAAACAATCACAACACTGACTAAATCTTATTCCAACACAATGTCCTATTGAGCTATTCACCGCACTCATTTGTTTTATAGTCAAATTGATAAATCGGCAAGCTTTAACATTATCAAGATAAACACCAAATACTTCTGTTCCCAAAAAATTAGCCAAGAAAACATTCTTGAAGTACAAATTCTTTATGTCTTTCGCAGCTATCACCGCACATTTATTAGAATTATTGTTAAGCAATAGAAGATCTATTTTCACATCTTTCAGAGAACAACCATTTTCTATTGAATGCACACTTTCATATACATACAATCCAACAGTATTAAACAAGTCCAAAACATAATTTGCCGATTCTGTTTCAGACCTAATGGTGCTTATATTAACACCTTCGAAAAATATTGATCCACCATTATCAACTGATATAGAAGGAGACAAAATGTTCTGTAAAGAAAAATCTTTAGTGGTAATATTAAAACAACTGGTTCCAAGGTCCATACCTTTTCCTGAACAATTTTTTATTGTACCGTTTTTGATAACAATATTAGAAAGACCAGAAGCAATCTTTATACCAATATTGTTATTTTTTGCCAATGATCCTTCAACTGTGTTACTATGAAAATCTAAAATTATATTTGACGACGTAATCTCTATTAGCGGAACCTCATCTGCTTGTTCTTCAATCTTCAATGAGGTTATAACATCGTATCTTCCCGCTTTGTCTAATTTTATTGTTCCATTAACAATCGAAGGCGTCGAAATATTAGATGCCCCAATGCCTAAAAAAGATGCCACAATTATAGCCAAAGATATTCCATTATAATTCATCACTTCCCGCCCTCCACAATTACAAATTTCTAACATTAATTCTACTCTGAAATATAATAGATAATATCGCCAGGTCGTGCAAGCTGAAGCTGTTCACGCGCAACCTGTTCTTTATAAAATGGATCAAGTTGCCACAAATCAATTTCATATTTTAATTCCTTCATTTCCCACTCAAGCTGTTTTATTTCAGCCTCAACGCCACTTATATCACGACTATACGTATATCCAACAAGTAATCCGCGATTACCAAATATGTAGTAAACCAAAAAAACAACAACCCAACAATAAAAAACAATATGCCCAAACAATTTCTTAGTCATCAACCCCTCCTTTAAAACTCTCTTAAATCATGTCACAATAAACAAAAACAGAACAAGCTTCTTGCAAAAAAGGTTGCTCAAAATTTCAAATAACACAGTTTTTTTGCTATGCTGAAAATGAGCCCAAAAAA
>CAZJVC010000001.1:1821-9910 GCA_964549515.1 uncultured Pseudomonadota bacterium
AGGTTATATGAAGAAAAAATATAAATCGCGATTATGGACCACCGTTATTACGGTTGCATCATTCACAGGGGTTTTTATTCTCTCACACCAATACCCGCCTCAAAAAAGATCTGATATTATTGCATCTATTCAACGGTAACTGTTTTTGCAACGTTACGAGGCTTATCAATAGGACGATCAAGCTCTTTTGCAATGTAGTATACAAAAATCTGCATTAATCCCGCCATTGCAATAGGTCCCAACAACGGATCTATTGTTGGTATCTCAAAAAAGCAATCGGCTATTTCGGCAAGTTCTTCCTGTCCCTTAAACCCAAAGACTATTAAATGGCCATTCCGTGCCTTAATCTCCTGAGCCGTTGACACAAGTTTTTTGTAGATAGCTGGATCAACATGCGAATAGAGAATAACTGGCACATGCTCATCAATCAACGTCATTGCACCATGCTTCAACTCACCAGCGGGATAACACTGAGCGAAAAGATATGAAGTTTCTTTTAATTTCAACGCCGCCTCAAGAGCAAATGGATAGGTAACATGTCGTCCAACAAAAATAAATTTTTCATATTGCGCATAGCGCGGGGAGTAGGTAGCCATAATTTCATATTTATAACGCTCAAGGGTTGATTCAAGTGCTTGTGCAGCAATAAACAACTTCTTATATCCCTCGTCCATTTCTTCCTGCGTAATAACGCCCTTCTCAAAAGCTATACACAACGCTAATACATACAAAATAGCTAATTCGGAAGTAAACACCTTTGTTGCACAAACTGAACGCTCAGGACCTGCCTTCAATAATAAAAATCCGTCAGTTTCTCGTACTATTGTACTAGATGGCACATTCGTTAATGCTAATGTTGAAGCATTCATTGCGGTAATCATTCGCAGCGCCTCAAGCGTGTCAGCCGTCTCTCCAGACTGAGAAATAGCAACATGCAAAATGTTCTCACCTGGAAAAAATGGCATATGCCGCAACTCTGATGCTAATGCAACATTGACAGGAATCTTCGCTATAGACTCAATAAAAAATTTACCAATCTGCGCTGCATTCCACGATGTTCCGCTACCAAACAACATTAATTGATTCAAATTTTTAAAAAAGCCAGGTTTAAAGCCGAGCGAATTCCACAAATTTCCCGATTGATGCAACGATTTAAAAAAGGCAACGCCAGCATTAATTGCTTGCTTTTGCTCGTAAATCTCTTTGAGCATATGAGATTCAAACTCGTGCCCCGTATCTTCCCATACAATATCAATGGGCTCAACTGAAAATGTTAAACGCGTACCTTCAAAATCATAGAGCTCAATTTCTTGACGGGTAACAAGTGCAAATGTCTCATCTGGCATATAAAGAACATGCTCGCACCTTCCAGCAAATGCTATTGGATCAGATGCAACAAAAAATTCACCTTCACCAATACCAATACAAAGCGTTGAACCTTTGCGTACAGCAATCAACAAATCCGGCTTCTGCTGCAAAATACAAATAAATGCGTATGCACCCTGAAGGCGCTCAACCATAGAAACAAGCACTTCACTAATCTGTGCATGCTTCTTCTGCTCAAGCACAAATTCTAAATAATGTGCTATAACTTCGGTATCCGTTTCAGAATAAAAAACATGACCTTCGCCACGCAACTGCGCACGAAGAATATGATGATTTTCAATAATGCCGTTATGAACAACGGCAAGACGTTTCGCTTCATCAAACTGCGGATGTGCATTAACCTCTGTTGATACACCATGGGTTGCCCACCGTGTATGACCAACTCCTACGTTACCGTCAATCACATTATCAGCAACTTTATCAATCAAACAATCAAGATGTCCAACCGACTTTCTATACAATATTTCATGTGTTTTAGAATCAAGGCAGGCAAAACCTGCAGCATCATACCCACGATATTCAAGACGCACAAGCGCATCTATAACAAAGTCCCAACTATAATTTTTACCTATATAGCCAACTACACTCGACATACTCACCTTTTAAAAAATATATCACTAAAAAGAAGATCCCATCAACGCTTAACGAACTGGAACTTACGACGTGCACCACGTTGCCCGTACTTTTTACGCTCTTTTACACGAGAATCAACAGTTAGTAGCCCAGCCTTACGCAACACTGAACGCCACCCTTCATTAATAGAAAGAAGTGCACGAGCAAATCCTAACTTAACAGCATCAGCTTGTGCATGAGGACCACCACCCTGTACATTGGCAGAAACGTCATAACCTTCAGCTTCTTTGATAACAGAAAATGGCTTCTCAGCGCTTAGACGCGTAAAATCGGTATCAAAGTATTCATTAAAAGCACGCTCATTAATGTCCATTGCCCCTTTTCCAGGACGAACCCACACGCGAGCAACAGCACTTTTACGACGACCAACACCGTGTGCCAACGGTGCACCCTTTTTAATGGTTTTCTTGGCTGATGGCTTCGTTGCAACTTTTTTAGTTGCTATTTTCTTAGTAGTTTTTTCCATACCGAATAACAATCCTTATAGTAGATTTAAATATCATTAAAACTTAATATAAGGGTACTGATTTACACGTTAAAAGTCAAAAAGAAAGATAAGGTTTATTGTCCAACGCCCTCGGAGAGCCTTAGCTTGTTAATGGCGTAAGCCAAACCCTTCGATACAATCCACTTCGCTCTAACGAGCTCCGCAAGCCACTCCCAGCCGTCGCCAACCTGTACGGCGTAGCTTTAGCGAAGACGTAGGCTATGGCGGGCACGGCAGGATGAGCGGCTTTTCTATCAAAATCACTTTAGTGCCAGCAACATTTAAACCCCGATCCAACGGGCCCTTCGACTTCGCTCCCAGCCGTCGCCAAGGCTATGGCGGGCACGGCAGGACGAGCGGTTTTTCTATCAAAATTTTAGTACCAGTAACATTTAAACCCCGGTCCAGCAGGATGCTGGTGGTGGAGCCGATGGCCGGAGTTGAACCGGCGACCTATTGATTACGAATCAATTGCTCTACCAACTGAGCTACATCGGCATCATGTACTAATGTACCAAAAATCGCGTTATTCTCAAGCTTTTTTATAAACGTTCACTTGTTTCATGTGCTTCTTGACATGTAATACAGCGCAACGCATTTGCATTATGTTTAAGACGTTTTTCAGAAATTGCCCCACCACAATCTATGCAAATTCCATACGTTCCATCGTCGACAGCCTTGAGCGCATGCATAATGTGCACATACTCCTTGTACTCTGCATCTTGCAATGAACTGCGCAAGCTCTCCATAAATGATGTTAACGCTTGATCACCTGCATCTTGCACAATATCATTACTCACTTTTTCTGTCGAAAGCTCATTGAGCTGTTCTTCCAGATCGACCTTTCTCAAGAGCAATCCCTTTTTTACTTTTTCCAGCTCTTGTTTTGTTAACCGTTTTTGCACCATCCAAACGCCTCCTCTTTTCTTGAAAAAATTGCTTCATCAACAACTCTACCTCGTATGCCCGTACTCCTTTTTCAATAACAAGAGGAATCCGAGCAACATCAAACTTACAATAATTATCTACTGTGAAACCATACAACGGTGAAGATGCTCCATATATAAGCCTACTCACACGACTCATTATAATTAGCTGCATGCATAAGGCACAAGGTTCAAGGGTAACATATAATGTATAACCATCCAAGCGCCAATCGCCAAGTTTTTTTGCGGCTCTCTGGATAACGAGACTTTCAGCGTGTGCAAGAGGGCTATTCTTTTTTATTGTCTGATTACAGGCACGAGCAACAACTACACCTTCCGAATCAACTAACACTGCCCCAACAGGAACTTCATCGTATTTAACTGCTTTACGCGCTTGAGCTAACGCTTGCTTCATATATGCATTATCTTTTTTTTGTTCAGGCCCTACCATTGTACTTTTCAATCCTTTACAATAAAATAAAAAACTGTGAAACTATATACACATTAACGCAATTCTTTACAATCTACAGGCAATATTATAAAAATGGCAATGGAACGCGTATGGTCAATACGCGGGAGGGAGAACACTAAATGGCAAACGACACCACTAAAAAAGGTGCTTATACCGCTAAATCTATTAAAATCATGGAAGGGCTTGAAGCAGTTCGCAAACGTCCTGCTATGTACATTGGTTCAACATCGCGGTCAGGCTTACACCACCTAGTCTATGAAGTCGTTGATAATTCAATCGACGAAGCACTTGGTGGTAATTGCGATACAATAACTGTTAATTTACTCGCCGATGGATCATGCTCTGTACGCGACAACGGTCGCGGCATTCCTACCGACATTCATCCGACAGAAAAAATTTCTGCTACAGAAGTAGTTCTTACAAAACTACACGCTGGCGGCAAATTTGATAAGGACTCATACAAATATTCTGGAGGCTTGCACGGTGTTGGTGTATCAGTTGTAAACGCACTTTCCGAATATCTCAAAGTAAAAATTTATCAAAACGGCAGTGTCTATGAGCAAGAATTCAAGCGAGGCAAACCATTAGCCCCACTCAAAGTTGTCGGCAAAACAGGTGAACGCGGTACCTACGTTATCTTTAAACCTGATACAAAAATTTTTACAGAAACTGTTTTCAACTTTGACACTCTATCGACACGTTTGCGTGAACTCGCATTCCTTAACAAAGGACTACGCATTACCATCAATGATGAGGAAAATAATAAGCATCACGAATTTTTCTTTGAAGGTGGTATCGTATCATTTGTAGAAGACATTAACAAAAAGAAAGCGCCGCTTTTCCCACAAATTGTTCATTTTGAACGAAGCGATGATCAATACATATTAGAAATAGCACTACAATATAATGATAGCTACAATGAACAACTCTTCTCATTTGTAAATAATATTAACACAGTCAACGGTGGCACACACGTTGCCGGATTCAAGTCAGCTCTTACAAAAGTGTGCAACAAAAAAGCACAAGAACTTAAAGTTTTAAAAGAAGGCCAAAGTCTATCCAGTGAAGATGTTCGCGAAGGACTTGTTGCCGTCATCAATATCAAGGTACCTGAACCTCAATTTGAGGGGCAAACAAAAGGCAAACTTGGAAACAGTGAAGTTAAAGGTATTGTTGATTCATGGACCTTTAATTTCTTGAACGGCTACTTTGAAGAAAATCCAGCAATTGCAAAAAAAATATTCCAAAAAGCGGAGCTGGCAAAAAAAGCTCGTGAAGCTGCACGTAAGGCTCGCGATTTAACCCGACGAAAAACAATTCTTGAAGCGGCAGTTCTGCCAGGAAAACTCGCAGATTGCTCAAATGAAGATCCTTCAAAAACAGAACTGTTTATTGTTGAGGGAGATTCAGCGGGTGGATCAGCAAAGCAAGCGCGTGATCGCGACATCCAAGCAATCTTACCTTTGCGTGGCAAAATTTTAAATGTTGAAAAAGCCCATCTTGATCGCATTCTTTCATCAGAAGAAATAAAGTCTCTAATTTCTGCCATTGGCGCAAATGTTGGAGAAAACTGTAATGCTGACCAAGCACGTTACCATAAACTGATTTTAATGACTGATGCTGACGTTGATGGTGCACATATTCGCACACTACTTCTAACCTTCTTCTTTAGATATATGCGCCCATTGATTGACCGCGGATATCTTTATATTGCGCAACCACCATTATACAAAGTTAAAATTGGAAAAAAAGAACAGTACATTAAAGACGATAGTGCTTTAAAGACATTCCTTTTTGACTGGGCACGTGAATCTGTGGAATTACGAATTGGTGATAAAAAAATAAGCGAACAAGAATGGCATAAGCTCATCGATGAGCTTAGAGAATATCAAGCAACGATTAATAAAGCAGCTTACGACTTTAAAATATCTCCAGAACAAACTCATGGCTTGAGCGTCTTTCTTGAAAACAATCCAGAAACACAGGATCTTTCGAAAGAAGAAAACGACTTTAAAAAACTAGCCGCTTTCTTGCAAGAAACATTTAAAGATTCACACATATCGTTCAAACCTGTACAACCACTTAACGACAAACCAATTAGAGAACCGTTAACAACTCATGGCTTTATCGTCTTCAAAAAACGCTCACATGAATGGGAAGTTCCAGTAGAATTTTTCTGGTCTGAAAAAACTAACCAACTACGCGAACAACTAACAAAACTACGCGAACTTCAACAAAAAACTGTAACGCTAAAAGTTATAGATAAAGAGCGAACTCTTGAAGCACTCGGCATTCTTCAATTAATTAATGCTATCCAAGAAATTAGCAAACCGTACATGAACATTCAGCGCTATAAAGGTCTTGGAGAAATGAACCCAGATCAACTTTGGGAAACGGCGATGGATCCAAAAACTCGTCAGTTTTTACAGATTTCTGTAGATGATGAACTTGAAGCTGATGCCTGGGTTTCTACACTCATGGGCGACAACGTAGAAGGCCGCAGAAGTTATATCGAACTTAATGGTCGATTTGTTAAAAACCTAGATATCTAAACGGGTTTAACCGGAAAAGAAAAATTTCTTTTTGTATGGGGTTGGATGAGCAACCCCCTACGACCAAAGACACCAAGAAGCACCTTGGAACCTGCACTTGTAAACAGGCCCAGCCTGAAAAGCTGTATTCGACTAGCAGCTCATCCGCTCAACAAGTGTGAATAAACTTTTCATTATTGAAAAATATTCCTTTGAGCTTAACAGGAGCCTGAGCCATCGGCGAATGGTGAACGTTTTAAGCGATGGGGGTCCAGAGGAACAGCTGGTGCCCTTTATTAAAGGTTTGGCCTGCGCGGCGAAGCCTTGGCGAAGACGTGGCAAGCAAATCTTTGCGCTATTCACCTGCGGAAGGTGAAATAGATTATATTTCTTCTTCACATGACTGTAAAGAGGATTCATTTATATCTGATTCTTTTTTTTCAAAGATACGGGCAATTGCAGAAGTATAAATCAGTCCTACGCCCAAAAACAGATAAACAAGCAATTTCTTCATACATTCTCCTCTTACAAAGATGCTTATTCCTTTTTTCTTATTTAAAGTATAAAAAAATTTTCTCAATTTTTGCAATAGCTACAAAAAAGGTTACCTTAAAAATAAAAAGATTTTCACATGTCATTCAAAAAAATTAAAGAATTTGTTGAAGAAAACAGGATTATCCTGACAAGGCTCATCAAGCCTAAACAAAAAATAATTGTCGGCCTTTCTGGCGGGCCAGACTCCATCTATTTATTATATTTTTTGCGCTGGCTCCAAAAAACCATCCACGATGGAACCATCCACGATGAAACCATCCACGATGGAACCATCCACAATGAAACCATCCACGATGGGACCATCCCTTTCACAATCATTGCTGCACATCTTGATCATGAATGGCGCAAAAATTCTGCTCAAGATCTTCTTTTCTGCGAACAGCTCTGTCGTTCTCTGAAAGTTACCTTCATTGGCGCTCGAGCATCACAACTACCGATAAAGATTAAAAAAACAGGGTCAAAGGAAGACCAAGGACGCCAACTGCGTCGCTACTTTTTCAACTATGCTAAAGAAAAATACAATGCAGATGCAATCGCACTGGCGCAACATGAAGATGACCAAATCGAAACATTTTTTATTCGCCTTGCACGCGGAACAACAATCAGCGGCCTTTCCTGTATGCGCCCAAAACATGGTGACTATATTCGTCCATTACTACAAGTAACAAAAAAAGAAATTTTGTCATATTTAGATAAAAACAAAATCGCCTATCTCACCGATCCAACAAATATCAGTCCCAAATTTCTCCGCAACAGAATTCGCTTAGAATTGATTCCCATGTTACAAAAAATCGATCAAAGATTTGAAAAAAACATCATCAAAACTATCGACTCAATGCAAACCACCGACGAGCTTCTCAGAACAATCGCACAACAAACATTAAATGAGATTAGTACATCCTCCCCCGCTTATCCTGCTGCGTCCGTCCCACCCACTCCCCCGCTCATCCTGCCCTTCGAAAATACTCAGGATAAAATCGTATCGAAGGACAGCGAAAAACACCCTACAAAACGAGTGTCTAAGAATCATCCTGCCATGCCCGTTCATCCTGCCATGCCCGTTCATCCTGCCATGCCCGTTCATCCTGCCATGCCCGTT
>CAZJVC010000001.1:10010-53127 GCA_964549515.1 uncultured Pseudomonadota bacterium
GCCATGCCCGTTCATCCTGCCATGCCCGTTCATCCTGCCATGCCCGTTCATCCTGAGCGGGAGTCGAAGGATACCCGTCAGATAAATCTAAAAAAGTTCCTCGCACTTGATCTTCCACTACAAAAACGAGTTTTACTCGAATATCTCTACGAAGCTCACGTATCATTCACTATCAGTTCCGGCCTTATTGATGAAATCATTCGCTTCCTAAATAATAAAAAAAGTACCACGCATCATATCGACACGTGGTACATAATCAAAAAACAAGGAAGTTTTTTAATTAGACCAACCTGAACAACTATAAAAACAACCTCTAAGACAGTCCATATCAGTTGGCGGCCCTACAACAGGCTTTGGACACGACGAACATACAGCATCATAAGATGTGTCTGAACATGTTACTGGCGTTCCCCATAACCACGAAGTACAACATTCTTTTCCATCTGCTCGCAATGAACCTGCCATACCAAGTAAACTCAAAAATAATAATACTTTCTTCATTTTTCTCTCCTTTTTCACGAATCCAACCTTACACTTTAAGTTTACAGAAGAACTGCCTCAAAAATCAATGTTTTTTTGTTAAACAACGACCAATTAAATACCGCGTGCGGGTCACTGTCAAACGCCAATAAAAAGGATCATTCGATATTATTCGTAGACTTAATCACCATAAAGTAACTATTATATAGTTGCGCTACATTAAAGACGGAGTTTTACAATGATAGCAGAGATACGATCCAGCCGAAAATTACAGCTCGTTCTTGCGTGCATTATTTTTTCACTGTTCCTGCACGTCGTTATGGTATATTTCAATATCGTTTTTAATAAAGTTCAGGATTATCCTGCGCCTGAACTAAAAAAAATACCTCCACGAATACAAACCAAACAAAAACCAATGACCATGATGAAACAGCCACCGCAACCTACACGACGCATTCATCGTGCTGGTACAAGCAAGCAAGCACCAAAAACAGAAAAGGCTTTGGCACCACAAAAACCAAAGCAAGCGCTCCCTCTCCCTTCCGCTGCACAACCAACACCACAACCTCCTCAACAAAAACCTCCTGAGCCCAAACAAGAACCAAAACAGGCACCGCCTAAACAGGTCTCACCTGAACAGGTCTCACCTAAACAGGTCTCACCTGAACGAATCAAGCCCAAACAGACCCAACAGGCCCATCCTAAACAAAGAATAAAAAAGACAACACAAAAAAAAGAACCTAAACCGCCGCGACAAAAACCAGTCTCTGGACGACCAGCTATGAAAAAGTTCTTTGAAGATTCTCTCAAAGAAGAACAAACCTCGTCTGAGCGAGCTACACAAACCGATGATGAAAGAAAAACGCTAAGCTTCCTTTCACCAAACAACTTATATCATTCAATGCGCGAGCGAGCACTTACGCAACCACAGCCAGGCATTGCGGAACAGTATGGCGACATGAAATATCTACATTACAATCAAAAAATATATCAAGCATTGCAACAGGCTATGAATATTGTCGTACGCAATCTACCTCGAGCACAGTATCAATCAGCCCTTGAATCTATTCAACACCCCGCTCGCATACGATTTGCAGTTGATAAAAATGGAAAACTAAAAGGACTTAGCCTTGTAACATCATCGGGCAATCCATATTATGATATGATTGCACAACAAGTAATCCGCGAAGCATCCTATCCACCAATACCAAAGTCCTTTAACATGAATACGACGTATCATACATACGGCATAATACTGTATAATGATGGCAGTCCACAAAACAATCTCGGCGTCTCACCATACCTTGAAGGAGAATAATAAAACAACATGGCACACATTACTATTTTAGGCGCAGGATTAACTGGCCTTTCAACAGCATATCATCTTGAACAAATTGGTTTTTTTGATTACGAAATTTTTGAAAAAGAAAAAACAGTCGGCGGCCTATGCCGTTCGGTAGAAAAAGATGGATTCACATTTGATTATACCGGACATCTACTTCATATAAATAAAGCACCACTTTTAGACGATTACATGTACACATTTATAAAAAAAGTTGCCGGATTTGATACATTCAATCAGCTCAATCGCAAAGCCCGCATCTACTCAGGCGGGACCCGTTCAGGTGGGACCTGTTCAGGCGAGGGCTGTTCAGGTGGGACCTGTTCAGGTGGTGTTTTAACACATTATCCATTTCAAACAAATCTGTACGGACTTCCCTCTGATATCATTGTAGAATGCATAAAGGAATATGTTACAAGAAAAAAAACAGCACACCCACGTTCATTTTACAGCTGGGTATGCACACATTTTGGCAAAGGATTTGGAAAACACTTCTTCTTTCCCTATCAAGAAAAGATTTTTTGTTACGATGTAAAAAAACTTATGTCATCATGGACTGGTCGCTTCGTGCCACAAACATCACTTGAAGAAATGATTGAAGGTGCACTTAAACCGAAAGATGAAAACATTGGCTATAATGCATCTTTCTATTATCCAAAATATGGTGGAATTCAAACCCTTATTAACAAGTTACAAAATCAACTTATACAACCAATACAAAGCGAATACGAAGTTACAGAACTTGACCTTGCTAAGAAAGTTATCACATTCAAAAATGGACACAAAAAGCCGTACAACATTCTTATTAATACAATTCCACTTGACACGCTACTACAAAGTATAAACGATAAAAGCACAACATCATTCAATAAAGCGAGTGGCAAACTAGAAACAACATCTGTACTTAATGTTAACTTCGGCATTAACAAACAAAATATCTCTGATAATCACTGGATATATGTACCAGAAAAATCCTACCCTTTTTATCGCATAGGGTTTCCACACCACTTCGCCAACTACAACGCGCCAAAGAATTGCAGCTCTGTATATACCGAGTGTGCTTATATCGGACAAAAACCAAAAAATTTAGAAAAACAGGTCATCCAAAAATCTAAAAATTTCTTAAATATCAATGATCATGAAATCATAACAACAACTACGTTAAACCTTACCCACGCGTACGTTATCTACAATAGTTGGCGCGAAAAACAATTACCACTGCTACTTGCAAGATTACAAAAAAACGGTATATACTCAATTGGTCGGTATGGTGCATGGAAATATGCAAGTATGCAGGAATCGATTTTAGATGGAAAAACAATCATCGATACATTATTCAGGCACAACCAAACCATAAAAGAAGTAATGATAGAAAATGATGCGGTTAAATATAATAATTCTATGGTTAACAGTAAGTAATATGATGAATACGTATAACTTTTACCAGCAAAAATCTGTACTTGTTACTGGGGGCGCAGGCTTCATCGGCTCCCATCTTGTCGAAGCCCTCGTACATGCAGGAGCCAACGTATCGGTTCTTGATAATTTATCAACAGGAACTCTAGACAATCTTAACGCCGTCCTCAACCACGTCACATTTATACAAGGCGACATTACCAGCTTTAGCTCTTGCTTAGCAGCAACACAAAACCAACAGATTGTTTTTCATTGTGCTGCAATGATTAGCGTTTCTGAATCGATGAACCGCCCACGCAATTGCATGAAAACAAACGTACAAGGAACAGCAAACTTACTCGAAGCCGCACGAATCAATCGCATAGAACGTGTTGTTTTTTCATCATCCGCCGCAATTTACGGTCCCGTTGATGGAGCATGCTCTGAAACATTGCCTCAAAAACCACAATCTATGTACGGTTTTTCTAAACAACTAGGTGAACAACTCTGCAAGCAATACTGTGAATACTTTAATCTACGTAGCATTTGTCTTCGGTATTTTAATGTATACGGCAATCGACAAAATCCAACAAGTCCATATGCTGGCGTCCGAGCAATTTTCGATCATGCTTTTAAAAATAACTTGCCAATCACTATTTACGGCGATGGCAATCAAACACGCGACTTTATCTCCGTTAAAGATGTCGTTAAGGCAAACCTTTCACTGGCACAGCTATCAAGTAATGAGCTCAATGGTCAAGCTGTCAACATTGCAACCGGCACAAGCAACTCACTAAATAACTTGCTTGTTGAATTCAAAAAAAATCATCCCGATTACTCACAAACAATTACGTATCAACCAGCCAGAGCCGGCGACATCAAATATTCCAAAGCCTTGATTGAAAAATATAGAAAGCTACGTGAGTTTATTGAGGAAAGCTAAATCCAATCGCTATACGTATCCAGGCATACATGATACACTATACCTAAATATGTATCACTCTTAATTATGTAGATTTATGGCAAAAAAAGATTATTACGAAATTCTTGGCGTCTCACGTGATGCATCTGCAGCTGACATTAAAGCGGCATACCGAAAATTAGCACTAAAACATCATCCCGATCGCAATCCTGGAAACAAGGAATCTGAAGAAAACTTCAAAAAAGCAGCTGAAGCATACGAAACCTTGTCCAACAAAAAAAAGCGCGACCACTTCGACCAATTTGGTGATACCGACCCTGGAGCAGGATTTGGTCAAGGCAGCAACATGAATATGGATGACATCTTCAACAATTTTGGTGACATTTTTGAAGGTTTTGGAGATATTTTTGGTTTCGGTTCTCAGCAAAAACAAGAAGGACCGTCACCTCGCGAAGGCCACGACAGAACGCTTGATCTCACAATTAGCCTCAAAGAAGCATATGAGGGTGCAAAAAAAGATGTTCGCTATTACCGTCTTGAAAATTGCACTACCTGTAAAGGTAAAGGCACCAAAGAAGGAACTTCAATAGAGGGATGCAAAAAATGTGGCGGCAGAGGGCAAATACAACGCCAACAAGGCTTTTTTATCTACAGTCAAACATGCCCAGAATGTGGGGGCCAGGGATACACAATCCCACACCCGTGCCCTACATGTAAAGGCAATTCACGCATTCAGTTCTATGAAAAATTTTCAGTAAAAATCCCTTCCGGCATCTATGATGGCGCCGAACTCCGCATTGCTCAAAAAGGTGATGCTGGTATATATGGTGGCCCTCATGGCAACCTCTATATCCACGTTCATGTACTACCAGACAAAAGGTTTAGACGTGAAGGTGATGACCTGGTTAGCAATCTTATCCTAACCTACCCACAACTAGTCTTTGGCTCTCAGGTAGAAATCGAAAATATCGATGGAGCAAAAAAAACGATCAAAATACCAAAAGGATGTCCTGCAGGTAATAAGATCATCATAGCGAAAAATGGATTCCCTCAAATACGTGGCCGCGGTCGAGGAAATCTTATCATAATTACGCAATGTCATATTCCTAAAAAACTTTCGCCTGAAGCACAAGAAGCTTTGAAAAAATACTCAGAATTAATTGGTACAAACGTCAACGATGACGAAGGAACCATCTCAGGCTTCTTTAAAAAGTTTCTATAACCAACGTAAACTCGCCGTAAGAAAACTAAAAAATTGATACGATTTTCCTTAAATCACCACATGAGTTACTACCCCTGGATGAGGAAAAAATCAAAAACTCCGCTCATCCTACCGTGCCAGCCGTCGCTAAAGCTATGGCTGGGAGTGCCCTTCGTAGCTCGTCAGAGCGAAGTAGGGTGTATCACTTCGACTCGATACATTCTGAGCAAAAACGAATGGTCCGAACGCTAATTTCTAATTTTCGGATAAGCACTAACACTAACTCAAATCTAACAGCCTTTCATTTGGCACAGTAAAATAAGCACAATTCTTGAATATGTAAACTAACAGCAGATATACAAATAATACCCACACTTTTCATTAATTTCTATTTGAAAATACCGAATCAGAGCGCTTATTAGTTAATGTAAAGCTTGACATTTTTTTGCAATAATCTATTATTATATATATGTATAATCTAACATTTTATTAAAACATCTATGATGGTTTATTGTTAATACTAATGGAGGTATTTCTTATGAATAAGAAAGTAACAATTACTTTACTCTCAGCATTTCTTTGTGCTGGTTCAATTACAAACGGCATGGAAAGTGCTTTAGTTCCTGTTGCAAAAGTTGCAACAAAAAGCATAGCTTCTGTTGTAGGGCAAATCGCTCAACATAAAGATGCTATTACAGTTGGCGGTACTTTAGGAACAGGAGCTGTTCTTGCTACAAAAAGTATCCTAAAACAAAAGGCTACTGAAAAAGCTGCTAAAATTGCCGCTGAAAAAGCTGCTAAAATTGCCGCTAACGGTTTTGTTAAAAAAACAGCTAAAAGTGCTTTAGAAGCTGTAAAAAATGTAAACCCTTACATCGGTTGTGTCGTTGGCGCTACTCTTGTTGGTGACGCTGTTTATCAAGGTTGGGGACGCTGGAGAAAAGAAGAAGCTAAACCAGAAGTAAAACCTGAAGAAGTAAAGCGTAGCCGCTTAGGTTCAGTTGGTCATTACCTTGGCTCAGCTGCAAAAGGTACCTATAATTGGGTATCACCATCAAATTGGTTCTACTACTTAGCTGGTAAAACGTGCAGAGGAACTGTAGCTGGTACAAAAAAAGGTTACTCAGTTATAAAATCTACTCCTAGTGCAATAGTCGCTGGTACAAAAGCAACTTGCACAACAATAAGAAAGAAAGTTGTCGGCAGAACTGTTGATGAACTAAAAGAAGACATCGCAACAGCTGAAAGCCAAATAAGTGAGTACGCAAAAAGAATCATCGAAGCTGAACGAAGAACTGCTGCTGCAAAAGCAACGCAAGTTAAACTTCAAGCAACTATTGATGCTTCTAAAAAACAGAAATAAATCTTAATCTGACAGTCGCTTGCGATTGTAAAATTAAGTAATAAACATTGGGAGGCTTCGGCCTCCCGTTTTTTTTTACCCTTTTGACAAAAGTCTTTTTTATACTATAATTTTACTAATTATCTACAATATTTATTCAATTCTTTAATCACGAGGTTCGATTATGAGTAAAAAAGTAACAGCCCTAGCTATTGCACTGCTTCTAAGCACATCAATTTGCGCAGATACTGGCGCAGGAATTGCGGCAGCTAAAACTGTCACGGATGGCATCAAAAACCCCGCCGACAATATTGATCCAAAAATTGCCCAAAATACCTGGTCTTCATTCAGAAAGCTTGGCAAAGATATAAGTACTGGCGCTATAAAAGGCTTTAAAACAACCAGAGAATTCAGCAAAGAACACAGAAATGAGATACTTATTGCAGCAGGAACTATTGCAGCTGCATATGTTAGTTACCGTCTTATTAAGTGGGCAGTCGCTAAAAAAAAGCAAAGCAAGAATAAATAACAGGTCCCACCTGAACAGGTCCCACCTGAACAGGTCCCACCTGAACAGGTCTCACCTGAACAGGTCTCACCTGAACAGGCCCCACCTGAAAACGAGTAATCGTTAAAAAATTAACCGGGCCTGGAGCGACTTTTGTAGCTCCAGGCCTCTTTTCTATTCTTATCCCTGCTCAATCACGCGCACCAAACTGCCAAGCGCCGTTTTTTCAATAAAGAAATGAACCGGAAACTGATCCTTCATCGTAGATAAATGTGAAACAACAATAATCTTCGCAAAATCATCCTGAATCTTATACAAAGCATCCATGATAAGGGAAAGCCCATCTTCATCTTGTGAACCAAACCCCTCATCAATGATCAACGTTTGCAATGATGCCCCCGCACGACGTGCTAAAAGCTTCGAGATTGCAATGCGCAGTGCAAAGTCGATGCGAAACGCCTCTCCACCAGAAAAAAGCTCATACGGGCGAATTCCTGCGTTATCTGATATTTTAATATCAAGCGTCTCTCGTGTGCCGCCTTTTTTTAAATCACGTACAGATTCAATCATAATTTGAGCATTCTGATCACTTAGCTGTGCAAGAAGCTTATTAGCCTCTTCCTCTATCTCCGGAATGACCGACTCAATAAGTAATGCTTGAATACCATCCTTACCTAACGCCTCGCTGATTACTTTATATTCTGCAATTTCACTCTCAAGGGACTTTTTTGTCACTTCGTACTTTTTTCGTTCTATAGATAACTTTTGGATACGAAGCTGCTCATGCTCCAAGCGCGTTTTTTGCTGCAATAACTGATTTCCTTTTTCAGTATGTTGAAGCATAAGTTGCTGAATCTCTATCTCGCGCTCTTTAAACTCTGTCTCTTTTTGATCAAATGAAACGTTCTTTTTGAATTGCGCTAAGTCTTGTTCGGCAATCTGTCGTTGCGTTAACAATTTTTTATATTGTATATCCTGCTCAAGCTCATTTTGTTGCTTGTTTTTCAATTCTTGCAATTTTTGCTGCACAACATACGCCTGTTCTTTTAATCTTTTTTTTGTCTCTTCAGATTGGGTCAAAACTTTAACATGCTTTTCAAACTCTGTGTGTATGATAAAAGAACGCACAGAAATATCTTTATACTGAGATTCAACAGTAATAATATGCTGCACTTCTTTTTCCAGCTCTTTTATGCGGCCATGCTCAAGCATCAACAAATCTTTAGATTCCTGAACAAATAACTTAATACGCCTAAGACGATGCTGATAAAAAGATACTTTTTTTTTCAATGTATATTTAAGTTGTTCTCTGGTTTTACCAGAAAGTGACTGCTCACATAATGGACATACACTATCTTTGCATGAACTCGCTTGCTTCTCATGATCAAGCACAATACGCAATTCACGATCAACTAAATTACCATTCCCAATCATACGTTGATACACATCTTTGCGTCTTTCAAAAAGTTCTCGCGCTGCAACATGCGACTTTGTTATTTGATCTTTTCTTGCAAGCTCTTTTTCATAATTCGTTAAAACCTTACGAATACTCTTAAATTCATCATCTAATGTTTTTTTCTGTTTCTCGATATATGAATGCCGTTCTTCTGCTGCCTGACATTGTGAAAGTAATCTTGCCCCCAAAACCTCTTGCTCTTTATGTACCTGTGTACATTTTAACTCATAGGCATGATTATACACTTGAAGCTTTTCACCATTTTGAGCACACACACGCTCTAACAAATAAATTTTCTCTTTGTGTGAATATAACTCATCACGGTCCTTTTGCACTTCTTTTTGTTTAACGACTAATGCAGCAGCCTCTTCTTTAAGAACCACCTCTTCATGCTCCAAGCTCCCTAACGTTTCTTCTAATGTTTTGAGCTCATCAACCTCTTCATTCAATAGCTCAAGCAATTGCTTAAGGCCATCACGCTTGCTGGCGCGCTCTCGTATTTTTTCTAGCACCACTTTACGAATGCGCTCATAATAATCTAATCCTAAAATCAGCGCTAAAATCTCTTTTCTTTCTCGCGCTGATTTTTTAGAAAACTCATTTGCTTGCCCCTGACGTAAAAATACAGAATTCGCAAAAGTCTCGAAATTAAGCCCTACAATCTCTTCAATTTTTTGTTGCGTTGCGCGAATTGTCTTCTCTGTTAGCGGCTTAAGTTTTTTTTCACTTTGATCATACAGACCAAATTCCAGCGTAGATCGTGCTTTTGAGCCACATAAAACAAGCTCCCGGTAAACACTGTATCGTTCGCCTTGGCACAAAAAATCAAATTGAACCGACATTTTATCATTGCCAAGCCGAATAAGAGCTTCATCAGCACGCGAAACACCACTTACCTTGCGCGCATGCCCCCATACTGACCACGTTATTGCATCAAGAAGTGCTGATTTCCCGTGCCCATTTTTTCCAGATAGGCACATAAGCGTATACGGTTCAAAATTTATCAACTGTTCTGTGTCGCCATAACTTAAAAAATTTCGTATCTTGAGTTGAATTGGAATCATATGTTTTACTGGCCTCTTTATTGATAGCTTTATTTAGTTTAAAATAAACTACAAAAAAGTGAATAATTTAGGAATTATCAATGCAAGCAGAAACGTTCAAAAAATACGACATCCGAGGCATCGTCAACAAAGATCTCATTATCGAAGATACTTATAAAGTTGCCCAAGCCATTGCTCACCATTTTAAACAAAAAAATCCAAATGTCACCGATCTTGTAGTTGGCATGGATGGACGAATACATTCACCCGCAATCAAAGAACAAATCTGCAACGGATTACGTGACAGCGGAATTAATGTTACATTCATCGGCGTATGTTCAACACCAATTTTTTACTTTGCCAATGAAACACTCGATGCAGACGGAGGCATCATGATTACAGCCTCACACAACCCTAAAATATATAATGGTCTAAAAATTACTTTTAATAAAAAAAGTGTATTTGATGCAGAAATTCAAGCAATTAAAGATCTCTTTTTTAATGGTACTTTTTCAAAAACATTAATGCGTGGCTCATATAACGAAAAATCGGTAACCGATGCATACATTCAAATGCTCGTTAATAATTTTAGTCATTTAAAAAACAAACCAATAAATGCCATAATCGATTGCGCGCATGGAGCAACTGCAGTTGTCATTCCTGAGCTAGTTAAACAAATGAACTGGGAAAATGTTAAGCTCATGTACGCAACAATAGATGGCGCATTCCCTGCACATGAAGCAGATCCAACAAAACCAGAAAACACTAAAGAATTACGACAAAGAATCAAAGAACACAATATCAACATCGGTATCAGCTTTGATGGCGATGGTGATCGAATGTGCGCATTAACAGAAAATGGCACCATGATGAGCGGTGACGAACTCACAACAATTTTTTGTGAAGCTATTAAAAAAGAAGTCGGGCCATTCAATCTCGTTTCTGACATTAAATGCGCAAGCGCCTTACTCAAAAAATTAAAAGAATTAGATCTTACTTGTACACTTACCCCATGTGGCATTGGCTTTGTTCGTGAAGCTATGCGCAAAACACATGCACTTTTTGGCGGAGAGCTCAGCTGTCATTTCTGTTTTAATGATCGATACTTTGGATATGATGATGGCGTATATGCCATGATGCGACTCTTTGAATTGCTTGATAAGCAACAAACAAAATTAAGCACTCTGTATAACCAATTACCACAACGTTTTTGTTCTCCTGAATTACGTTTAGAAAGTTCACACGACAAAAAATGGACTATTGTCAAAGAAATTAAAAATAAACTCGCGCAACGAGATGACATAAAACTTACAACCATTGACGGCATACGCGCAGAAACATCATACGGATGCGCAACATTGCGCGCTTCAAATACTGAGCCGGTTATTTCTACAAGATTTGAAGGTTCAAATCCAAGCAATCTCAATAAAATTATTTCTGAATTTTATGACTTATTAGTACCGTATTTCGACGAATCATATATAACGAATAAATTAAGTGAATAAACAAGTTGGCATTCATATAATATTGCATAAAACAATAACACAGGTTGCGCAAAAAGCTCTCGAGCTTGAAATTCCTATATTCCAAACATTTGCTATTACCAACGCTAAGCAACCATTTGTTCTAACAGAGCAAGATAAAAAGTCCTTTTTACAAATACGGCACAATTTTGACGCCATCTTTTTGCATGCTTCATATTGGATCAATTGTGCAAACAATAAGTCCAAGGCTGAACGACTGCTTTCACGCGAAATTATTATTGCACAAAATCTTGAAATTCCTTTTATTGTTCTTCACCCTGGCGCAATTGCGCCAGATCAATCAAGAAAAGAAGGAATCGATTTAATCGCACAGCGCATCAATACAATTCTGTCTAAATTTCCAAACATCGTGATATTGCTAGAAAACATCGCTCACGATAAACGTTCAATTGGCGGTAACATCAAGGACCTTTCCCTAATCATGAACAATATCGACAAACCAGAACGTGTAGGCTTTTGCATTGATACAGCTCATGCATACGTGTATGGATACAACATTGCCGACGAAGATGAACAAAAAAACTTTATAGATGAGCTTAAAGCAATCAATATTCTTGATCGAATCAAATTAATACACCTTAACGACACCATGGAACACTGTGGCTCTAAAATTGATATACACGCAGCTCCTGGCGACGGATTAATTGGAAAGAAAGCGCTTCAAGCATTTATTTCTCATCCTGCGTTCCAAACAACACCGCTCATTCTTGAAATACCAAAACTTGAAGATTCTCAAGAAGCTCATATAGTAAAAACAATAACGAAATGGTAAGGAAAAAACTGTTATGATCAATATAGCATTGAATGGATTTGGTAGGATTGGAAGAAACTTTTTACGATCACTAATCACCGACAAAACCGCTCAAAAAACACTCAATTTAGTCGCCCTTAATATCGGGCCAGCAAATCTCAATGATCTTGTCTATTCGGTTAAATATGATTCGCTAATGGGAACATTTGACGGAAATGTTTCATATAGCAATGACATACTAACTATCAATAATCTTGAAATCAAAGTTTTAACTGAATGTAATCCAGAAAATCTTCCATGGAAAGATCTTCAAATCGACTGGGTTGTGGAGGCAACCGGACGCTTCACCAATCGACCTGACGCAAAAAAACATTTAGAGGCAGGCGCCAAAAAAGTTCTTATTTCGGCACCAGCGACAGATGAAGATTGCTCAATCGTTCCTGGGGTTAATGATGAAGTATATAAAAATAGTGACACTATCATTTCACTTGGAAGTTGTACAACCAACGCACTTGCACCAACATTATATGTCATCAACAACGAATTTGGAATTGAAAGTGGAGCACTCACAACAATCCATTCATACACCAACTCACAAGTATTACTCGATGTCGATGATACAAAAACCCGCCTCACACGAGCAGCTGCAATCAACATGATTCCATCTTCAACTGGTGCCACCAAGGTAATCGGCAAAGTAATACCTGAGTTAAAAGGAAAAATCATCGGAAATTCCGTTCGTATTCCGATACCAAAAATTTCATTAATTGATGTTGTCGTTAAACTAAAAAAAGAAGCTTCAAAAGAAGCTATCAATAAAGCCTTTGAACAAGCAAAACAAAATTATCCTGTTCAGGATAATCCTGAACAGGATAATCCTGAACAGGATAATCCTGAAAAAAATCGCCTAAAAGGTATCTTAGATATTACGTATGAGCCGTTGGTATCAATAGATTATTATGGAAACCCGCACTCTGTCATTATTGATGCCCAGCTAACCGAAACACACGGCAACTTGGCAAAAATATTTGGCTGGTATGACAATGAATGGGCATACAGCGTGCGCATGAAAGAGTTTCTAATTAAGCACAGATAAACTGAAATAGCGCTTTACTAAAAAACCAAAGTACTTTAAGATTATAAGTGTATGGAGGGCCCATAGCTCAGTGGTTAGAGCAGTCGGCTCATAACCGAAAGGTCCCAGGTTCAAATCCTGGTGGGCCCACCAGGCAAAAACCGTTCATCTGGCATAAACATCAAAGCTCAGCACCTGCCATCGATATTTTATTGACGCGGATAATGGTAAAAAAGAAATCCACAACAGCTTAAACTTAAAGAGTGATCATGGAACATCATCCACTAGAATCATTCATAAATCTCATAGAATTTGATCGTCAAATTGCAAAAGAAGCAACGGCTATTGCACTGCTAAAACATGAATCGCAACAAATAGAAGAACAGCAAAAAAAACTTGCGGCTGGACTAAAAAATGCAGCTGATCATGTTAATAAAGCTCAAAAAAGCGTTCATGAATACGAACTTACTATGAAGGAACTTGACGCCTCCGAAAAAGAAAAAAAGAAGCTTTTAGAAAAATCAGAATCTCAAACAGTTTACGAGTCACTAAAAAAAGAGATTAATTTCCTTAAAAAATCTCAGTATGACCATGAAAAACAACTCGTACAATGTTGGAAAGAATTAGAAGCAGCACAAAAAGTTTTTGATGATAATAAATCAAAATTTGATAAAAAAAATGAAGCACTACAAAAACAACTTCAGGAAAAAAGCGACACAATCAGCACACTACAAAAAGGCATAGATACCTTTAATAATGAGCGCCTAGAGAAAGAACAAAGTGTTCCTGGCGAATGGCTCGAAAAATACAATGTCATGCGCAAACAAACAGCTGATCCAATTGTGCCCGTAGAATTTGGTGGATGCAGCGGCTGTTTTGCACAATTACCACCACAGGATTTAATAGATTTAAAACGAAAAAAACTTATTCAGTGTAGCTCTTGTTACCGTTTTTTATATCTCCCCGAAGAACCCACCTCGCATGATAAAAAAGTAGAAACAACAGGCAAAGACAAAGAGTCACGTGAATAACCAGTTGTCATTTTTTGGCAAAAAAAGCCCTTCAACACAGACGCCAGGGTTTGTTCTGTACGTCGACGGTGCGGCACGAAATAATCCGGGCCCTTCAGGTGTTGGTATCTATCTTCGCCGAAATAACACAGTTCTTTTCGAGGATGGCTTTTATATTGGCTCAAAAACAAATAATCAAGCAGAGTACCTTGCCCTCATCCTTGGCATTTTAGCCGCTAATCAATACAAAAAATCTGACGAATTATTAACAATTTATAGTGATTCAGAACTTCTTATCAAACAAATGAAGGGTCTATATCGCGTTAAAAATCCAAAACTGCAACAACTTCATCATGTTGCATATATCTTGAGCCAATTGTCAGACTGTTCTTTTAATCATGTCGTTCGATCAAAAAATACAAAAGCTGACGCCTTAGCAAATCGAGGAATAGAAACTAAAAAAGAGATCCCTGTAGCATACAAACAGGTGTTAGATGAATATCATATTCAAATTTAGCATTATTGTATTTCTAGTTACACTGTATTCACAACAAGAAATGCCATTTCTCAACATCAAAGTCCTTCTTAATGCTGTGCCAAGAACAGAGCGTCAGATTATCACTATAAAAAGTTCAAATGGCCTTATGCTTGCCGGTTCATCCTGCCCAACAAAAAAATATTTTTTTAAAGATCAGTTAGTGCTGACAATTAAAGATATAAATTTTTATATCAATTCACAAAAAAAATCTGACAAAATCTTTCGAATAACACCTCTCGATGGCACAATTACACTCAACAACATTACCTACGCAGGCTCGATTTATATCTACATCAATGACAAAAACATTGAAATTATCAATAAATTGCCCTTAGAAGATTATATTGATTCCGTTCTACGCACTGAAGGTTGGCCTGGATGGCCCCTTGAAACATATAAAATTTTTGCCATTACATGTCGAAGCTATGTCATTTATCAAGTACAACATACACGCAAACAAAAAAAACATTTTCACATTGGTTCAACAAATGCCCATCAAACATATCGTGGTATGCATACATGTCAAACAATCAAAGATGCCGTTAATGAAACGACAGGAGTCGTCATCTCATATAAAAAACAGCCAATATTGGCAATGTTTGACTCATGTTGCGGTGGCATAACGCCAGCACACACAACTGGCATTGTTAATCTTAAAGAAGCCCCTTATTTAGCTCGACCATATCCATGCACCTATTGCAAAGGATTAAAAATTTATTCGTGGAAAAAAAATGTATCACTCAATTCTTTCAAGCAAACATTACAAGAACTTTATCCTAAGATCGGAAAAATACAAAACATTGAAACAATCCACGACAAAGCTGGCATAGTCCAAAACTTACGTGTAAAAGATACAAAAAAAACTTACACCGTAAATGGAAAAAAACTTTATTCTCTCTTCCCCGATATAAATAGTTTTGCATTTACAGTAACAAAAAAACGTAACAATGTTCTTATCGCAGGAACAGGATATGGTCATCACATCGGCTTATGCCAATGGGGCGCCAATGAACTCGTAAAAAAGAAATGGAACTATAAAAAAGTTCTTAACTTTTATTATCCAGGAACCACTTTGTTGAGATTAAAAAAAAAGAATAGTGAATGAATTATAGAAGCCATCTCATCGGCGGAGCAGTTGTCTATACAATTTTGTTATATCTATTAAATCTTTTTAATGTAACATTAACACTTGAACAAAAATGTATCGCTCTCATTATCTGCCTATTCGGCGCCCTCTTTCCTGACGTTGATACAAAAAGCAAAATACAAATTTGGCTATATCGTGTTGCCTTTATCTCGCTACTTATTTTGGCAATCTTGTTTCCTTACAATCCCTATATCTGGGTAGGGGCACTAATTTTACTCACACCACTCATCGTCAACCATCGCGGAATTTTTCACAATATCTGGTTTCTCACATTATTCCCTATCGGAGTAGCTCTTGTACTTAGTAACTTTTATCCACAAAATCAACTTTTCTTTTTTATCATGACAAGTTTTTTTATCGGTGGAACATTATCACATCTTATTCTCGACCGATGGAAATAAAATAAAAGTAATCTATCACCGACCTTGTCAGTGGTTCTGTCTTAAAAAATAAGGGCGCTTTAAAAAGCGCCCTTATTTTTAGAATACCAAACTTTTATTTGGTTGATTCAGTTGTCTCTTCAATTGCTACACCTTCAACCCATGTTAAACGACCCATCGGTGCAGTATCACTCACGCGACGTCCCATTGGGATAATACGTGTGTAACCGCCTGGTCTATCTTTATAGGCTGGTGCAATTTCTTTAAACAATTTAACTAATGCACTGTCTTTGTATGGCAACAATTGTCTTGCACGACGACGAACATTAAAATCGTTACCTTTACGTGCTAATGTAACCAACTTCTCTGCAAGCTGCTGTACTGCTTTAAGATGCGGCTTTGTTGTTTGCAAAGAACCATACTCAATAAGATGAATCACCTGATTGCGCAAGAGTGCGCGACGATGTGGTTCTCTTAAATTTAATTTACTTCTAGCTTTACGATGTCTCATGATTTAGCTCTTCACTTTTCGGATTCACTTGCCCCACGTTGCTTTAGGGCTTTAATAACATCTTCTTCTTTTATATTCATGCCAAATGAAAGATCTAATCCTTTCATTGCATCCTTAACTTCATTAAGCGATTTGCGCCCAAAATTCTTAATTTTTAGACCCTCATCTTCTGAAATATTCACAAGATCCAAAATTCGCTTAATGCCATGATTTTCCAAACAATTATGGGAACGTGCAGTTAATTCTAACTCATCAATTGATTTAAGCAATAATTCAACTGGAACACCCTTCAAAACAGATTCTTCAACTTCTGTTTCTACCTCTTCTTTAATATGCGGAACTTCAGAAATTTCATTAAATGGAATCTCTGATGCTACCAAAAAGAGTTCTAACTGTGTACGTAAAACAGAAACTGCATAGTTCAACGCATCATTCGGATTAATCGCACCATTGGTATGAATACGCAATATCAATTTATCATAATCAATGCTTTTACCAACACGCGTCTTTTCTACATCAAAATACACACGTGAAACCGGAGAAAACATTGCATCAAGATAGATACGATTGTCTGCTTGTAACGCTGAACCCAACGGCCACTTAGCAGGCTTGTACCCACGACCTGGCTCAACAAAAAAGGTAATGTCAAAAATACCATCTTCAGACAAATGGCCAATCACATGATCCTTGTTAACAAGCTCAAGGTGATCATCTGACTGAATATCAGCAACCGTTACCTTTTCATGCTTATCACCAGAAACCTTGAGATGCATTTTCCCAGCTTCTCCTGTTTTATTAAAAATAACGATCTGTTTAATATTCAGTAGAATCTGCATAACATCTTCAATGACACCTGGCAACGATGAAAATTCATTGTTAACGCCTTTAATAATGACTGACGTAACAGCTGAACCTTCAATAGCAGCTAGCAACGCACGACGCAAGGCATTACCAAGCGTTATGCCAAAGCCTTGCTCCATAGGTTGAGCAACTAACTCCCCATAAGTCTTACTCAAGTTTTTTTTATCCCATTGTAAGCGCGGAAGTATTAATGGTTGATACTCTTTTTTACTCATCTAAAATTCCCCTAACCCTCATTAAAATGATCATTGTCTCCTCCTCCACAAGACAGACATTCATTATTTAGAATAAAGCTCTACAATAAGATGCTCTTCAATTGGAGTTTGAACATCGGAACGCACAGGAGTACGTAAAATACAGCCCTTACGATCCTTTTTACTTAACTCCAACCACTCTGGAACTTTAACGCCAATATTCAAACGCTTATCAATAACTTGTTCCAAAAATTTCTTTTTTTCTAAAACTTGTGGCTTCAAAGATATTTCTTCACCTATTGAAACTAAGTACGATGGAGAATATACTTTTCTACCATTCACAAGTACGTGACCATGTACAATAACCTGTCGCGACTGAGTTCGTGTCGTAGCAAGTTTTAATCGGTACAACACATTGTCAAGTCTACGCTCAAGCAAACTTAAAAGATTATCACCCGGTGAACCCTCTTGACGTACAGCCTCTTTGAAAAACTTTCTGAACTGTTTTTCACGCATGCCGTATATTCCTTTAACTTTCTGTTTTTCTAGCAACTGCTTGCCATATTCAGAAACTTTCTTAGGGCGCTTTGTGTTTTTTTTACTTTTATCGCTTTTATCCGAAACTGCTTTACGCTTATCTACATTTACCATTGAGCCATCCATCTTATTCTGTTAAACACGTCTTTTCTTAGGTGGACGAGGACCATTATGAGGCAAAGGTGTAACATCACGTAATATCGTTACATTATAACCTGCTGCCTGAAAAGCACGAACAACTGATTCACGACCAGAACCAGGACCCCGCATATTAACTTCCATCGTCTTTACCCCCATTGACTCCATATCCTTTGATAAACTGGATGCAATTTGCCCTGCTGCGTAAGGGGTACCTTTTCTTGAACCTTTAAACCCAAGAGCTCCAGAACTCTTAGACAATAAAACATCACCACTTTCTGTGGTAATTGTTACAATCGTATTATTAAATGTTGATTGAATATGTGCTATAACAGAATCAACGCGCCTTTTTACCTTCTTTGACTTCTTCTTATATGCCATAATGCCTCAAACCTTACTTATGATTTACTTATTTTTTAGCTGGTGGTTTTTTCTTAAGCGAAACTGCAGCCTTACGTGGTCCTTTACGTGTACGAGCATTGGTTTTTGTACGTTGACCACGAACAGGAAGACCTCTTTTGTGGCGCAATCCACGATAACTACCAATTTCTTGTAAACGCTTAATATCGAGCATTACCTCTTTGCGCAACTCCCCTTCAATAGTATAGTTTGAAGAAAGTTCTTTTTGTATGGCGGAAATCTCTTTATCTGTTAAATCTTTGACACGTTTGTTAAAATCAATGCTCAACTTTGATAAAACTTGACGTGAAGAATTTAACCCAACTCCATAAAGATAAGTTAACCCATATTCCAAACGCTTGTTGTGAGGTAATAAAACTCCCTCAATTCTTGCCATAAAATTCCTCTATATCAATTATGATCAATCTTTTAACCTTGGCGCTGCTTATGTCGAGGGTTCTTTGAACAAATAATGCGTACAATTCCCTTACGGCGAATAACACGACACCCATCACATATTCTTTTTACTGATGTTCTTACTTTCATTGCGATTATCCTTTAAATCTTCTAGTTATTCTACCACGCTTCAAATCATACGGTGACAACTCTAAAATAACCTTATCACCTGGCAAAATCCTGATATAATGCATACGCATCTTTCCAGAAACATGCCCTAACACTTCATGACCACCTTCAATTTCAACCTTAAACATCGCATTTGGTAACGTATCTGTTACAACACCTTCAACGCGAATAACTTCTTCTTTTTTCATCCTAACTCCCCTCCAACCTCGTTAAAACCTCCGGCTCACCTTGCGTAATCAACACCGTATCCTCCACATGGGCTGCCAAACTTCTATCTCTTGTCTTTACTGTCCACCCATCATGAGCAATATAAACGTGATAACCACCCTCGGTAATCATCGGCTCAATAGCCAATGTCATTCCAGCCTTCAAAATAGGGCCTTTTCCGGCCTTACCAAAATTAGGAACTTCCGGCTCTTCGTGCATCTTTTTTCCAATACCATGACCTGCAAAATCCCTCACAACACCAAACCCATTCCGCTCAACTTCACGCTGAACAGCGGCTGAAATATCAGAAAGTCGCCTTCCTTCACGCGCCTCAGCAATACCGGCGTCAAGCGCGTTGTATGCAATATTCACAAGTTTTTGAGCTTTTTTGCTTGGCGTACCTATGAAAAAAACACGTGTCATATCAGCACAATAGCCATTAAAAGAGGAACAAACGTCGACCTTAATAAGATCTCCTAACTTAAAAACCTTATCTGAACTTGGCACACCATGCACAACTTCATCACTAAAAGAAATACAACTTACATGCTTATACCCCATGAAGCCCTTGACCTCGCTCTTCATTTCTTTATGCAAAAAGGCCTCCTCAATAGCCGCATCAACAGCCGCACTTGTAATGCCATCCTTCATCATAGGCGCCACAACACTATCAAAAATATTTGCCAAAAGTTTACCACTCTGACGCATCACATCAATTGCCACTTTATCTTTGATAACTATCATGAAAAACCGCCTACCTTGCTCTTAAATTCTTCAAAAATCACATCTATTGGCTGAAAAGCATCAAGCGTAATCACGCGATAGCCCTTTTTATCATAAAAGTCGAGTAAGACCGATTCATGACGACTATACACATGCAAACGCTTCTTTATTGCATCAACCTCATCATCACTACGACGTATCAGCGGAGCTGAACAGATATCACATATCGCTTCAAATTGAGGACGACATTGTGAACCTGAAGCCAAAGAATATACCGCTTGACACTCTTCTTTTGAGCAAATCAGTCTCATGCTTAAACGGTCAATCACCGATTGTTCATCAATCTTCAACTTAACAACCAATGGTCCACCACCCTCTTGTTGCTGAACGAACTGATTAAAGGCTTCTGCTTGAATCACGGTACGAGGATAACCATCTAAAATAATATGGTCACGCTTAGAACCAGCCTTCCCAAGCCAATCAATAACCATCGTTGTAATAAGGCTATCATCTATTAGTTTACCAGATTTCAAGGCTAAATCTATCTTTTTCCCTACCTCAGATCCATGTGCCACATGCTCACGTAATAGGTTTCCCGTAGACAATTGTTCAAACCTTAAGCGCTCAGTACATTGCTTCGACAATGTACCCTTGCCTGACCCTGGAGCACCAAAAAAAAGATATAAACTTCTTGGATCCATACTCACCTGAACGTCCCACTCTTCATTTTGCCTGAAGATAAAAATCCTTCATAGCGATGTTCAATTAAATATGATTCCATTTGAGCTAAAATTTCCAATGAAACACCAACAGCAATTAATATCGAAATACCATTATCCAAAAATGGCACATCAAACATACTGCGAACAATATTTGGCAAAATAGCCAGAACACCCAAGTAAAGTGCACCAACTAAACCTATACGATTTAAAATATAGTCGAAAAATTGTGCCGTTTTCTTTCCCGGACGAATACCAGGAATAAATCCACCATTCTTTTTAATATTTTCCGCCAATTCATCAGGATTAAACACCAAGGCCGTATACAAAAACGTAAAGAAAATAATCAAAAGAAATTGAACGGAGTTAATTAAAACCATATTTGTGTTAAGCGCATCACGCAAAAATTGCATTGACTCAAAGCGAGATGCCAAAAAATTAGAAATAAGCAATGGCCACTGAAGTGCTGCTCCGGCAAAAATTACTGGCATGACGCCAACCGGATTAATCTTGAACGGAATGTACGAACTCTGACCACCATATACGCGATTGCCAACAACGCGACGCGCATATTGTACAGGAATCTTCCGCTCGCCCTTTTCCAGATATACAATACAACCAACAAGAATAATAAAAAATGCCACAACTAATGCAACACTAATAATATCCGTTGTACCAAGTCTCACATATTGTATAGTCTGATTTGTTAACTCAGGCATACGGGCAACAATACCTGCAAAAATAATTATCGAAGCACCATTTCCAATACCAAACAATGATATCTGCTCACCCATCCACATAACAAACATTGCACCAGCTGTCATCGAAATAACAAACATGAACTTAAAGGCAAGACCTGGTGTCAACACAAGCCCTTGTGCCTCAAGTGCAGCAATGTATCCCACACTAGTAACAATTGCCAATCCAAGCGTTAAATAACGCGTATATTGATTGATAACCTGCCGTCCATATTCACCCTCTTTTTGCAGCTGTTCAAGAGCTGGAATCGCCATCGTCAACATCTGCATAGCAATAGAAGCGGTAATATAAGGTTGGATACCTAATGTAAAAATCGAGCAACGACCAAACGCTGATCCAGAGACCGTATCAAGAAAGTTAAATAAATAGCCAAGACCCGCTGCCTGTTTCAACTGCTCGGAAAGCAACGCAATGTTAACACCAACAATCGGTATAATGTACCCCAAACGATAAACAACAAGTGTTCCAAGGGTAAAAAATAACCGTTTTCTGAGCTCCGAAACCCGAAAAATATTGGTGAAACTTTTAAGCAATACCACAATCTTATCCTTCTATTACGAGCGCCTCACCACCAACTTTTTCCAAAGCTTCTTGCGCTGACTTACTAAAAGCATGTGCTTCAATAACAAATTTCTTTTTTAATTCATAACCACCAAGAACTTTAAGACGACGAGTTTTCTTTCTAACAAGCCCCTGCTCAATTAAAGCATCTTTGGTTATTTTTGCACCTTCATCAAAGCGCTGGTCTAATGTTTCAAGTGAAATCACGCTTGTTTCGACTGCAAAACGAGTATTATTAAAGCCTCGACGCGGTAAACGACGTGACAAAGGCATCTGTCCGCCTTCAAAGCCACGTCTCACGCCACCACCTGATCTAGCGTTTTGACCTTTATGTCCACGACCAGATGTTCCGCCACGCTCGCCGCCTCTTCCTACGCGTTTGCGCCTTTTACTAACTTTAGATAAATCACTGAGCTTGAACATGTGCGCCCTTTACAATTTCTTCAATTGTTTTACCACGAAGCCGTGCAAAATCTTCGATTCTGCGCAATTTTGCTAGCGCATTCATCGTTGCTTTTACCACGTTACGTTGATTTGCCGATCCTAATGATTTTGCCAATACATCTTGCACGCCAAGAACGTCCATAACTGCACGAACAGCACCACCAGCAATAACACCGGTACCTTTATATGCTGAACGAAGAATTACATGCGCAGATCCATGGCGACCCTCTACTGGATAAGGAAGTGTTCGACCACGCAATGAAATATTGACAAGATCTTTGCGTGCACGCGCGGTAGCTTTAGCAATAGCAGAAGAAACATCCTTACTCTTACCTAAAGCAAACCCAACTTTACCTTCCTTGTTACCAGAGACTACAAATGCTGAAAATGAGAACCGCTTGCCACCTTTTGTTACCTTGGTAACGCGATTTACATTCACGACAACGTCTAAAAAATTTCCTTCCATAACTTCACAATCCCAATGTTATTAAAACTTTAAGCCGCCTTCACGAACACCATCAGCAAATTCTTTAAGTCGCCCATGATATAAAAATCTTCCACGATCGAAAACAATTTTATCAATCTTGTTTTCTTGTGCACGCTTAGCAAGCTCTAAACCTACTAACCTTGCTTGCGCTTTTTTGTCACCCGCTAAATCTTTAAGCTCAACGGTTGAACATGCACACAATGTTTTCCCACTTTTATCTTCAATAACCTGTGCATAAAAATGCTTCAAGCTACGAAAAACTGATAAACGTGGACGTGTGGCATTCTTGCGAATCTTTGCATGCACACGTAACGCACGACGTGTTTTTTGTTTTTCTTTTTTTCGTATTAAACTCATTTTACGCCCTTATTATTCAGATCCCTTTGTTTTACCAGCTTTCCTTCTAACAACCTCTTGCGCCAATCTAATACCAGTTCCCTTGTATGGCTCTGGTGGTCGAAATGATCGAACCAACGCGCAAACATGACCTAACTTTTCTTTGTCATATGAGGAAAATGCTAGTTTTTGGCCAGTCTTATCAATTGTTAATTTAATATCTTTTGGTAAATCCAAGGTAATCTTATGGCTATACCCTAATGAAAAGGTAATTTTGTTACCACTCAACTGCCCTTTATAACCCAAGCCTTTAATTTCAACCAGTTGCTCAAAATCCTTTTGTGCTCCAAGCAACGCGTTCGCAATAAGCGCACGATGCATACCCCACATATTATTCTGATTTTTTTCGCCCTCTTTTGGCAAGATGGACAAATTATCATCTTCAACTTTTGCCATTAAAAAGGCAGGCAAGACATATACACCAGATTGATTTTTTCCTTTATAATGAACATCTTGACCCTTAATATCAATCTGAACGCCATCTAGCTTTATAGGTCTTCTTCCAATCTTTGACATGCTGTATTCCCCTTTCTACCAGACGGTACAAACTACTTCGCCACCAACAGCCAGCTGTTTTGCTTGTTTGTCGGTCATGAAACCTTTACTTGTGGTCAAAATTGAAACACCCAAACCACCAATAACAGGCTTCAACTCAGTAAAACTCTTGTATTGACGAAGTCCAGGTTTACTTATACGCTTCAACGCATGAATAACCGATTCCCCATCAACATACTTAAGGTCAACCCTAAGCTTTTTCTTATTGTCCTCTTCAACTACCTGTATTCCTTTGACGAAACCTTCTTGTTCTAAGATTTTAGCTACATCAAATTTTACACTAGAAAATGGCGCAAGCACAAATGGCTTGGAACGCATAATACCATTTCTAATTATAGTCAAAAAATCGCCTATAGAATCTTGTGACATATATTTTCCTACCAAACCGCTTTCTTTACACCGGGCAGTTTCCCTTCAGAGGCAAGCTTTCTAAAACAAATTCTGCAAAGTTTGAAAAAGCCCATATATCCTCGGGAACGACCACACAACTGACACCTGTTACGATAACGAACAGGATATTTTACATCTTTTAATTTTTCTATTAATGCTTTTCTTGCCATAAATTCCTCAATCTATGTTATTTCGCTTAAATGGCATACCAAAGGCTTTCAACAATGCACGCGCATGTTCATCACTTGATGTAGATGTGTGCATAGTAATATTCAAACCCTGGGAACGATCAGTTACATTGTAATCAACTTCAGGAAAAATAACCCAATCTTTTACGCCAAGATTGTAGTTTCCACGACTATCAAGCTTGTCACTAACCCCCCGAAAGTCTCTTACTACTGGCAATGCCAAGTTAATAAGACGATCAAGAAATTCGTACATCAACTGCTTACGCAATGTAACCTTGATGCCAATAGGCATACCTTCACGAATCTTAAATCCCGCGAGAGACTTGCGCGCCTTGGTTTGAACCGGCCTTTGACCAACTACTATAGCAAGAACATCAACAATTGCTTGTATTTTCTTACTCTCACCAACGACATCTTTCAATCCAATGTTAAGCACGATTTTTTCCAAACGTGGCACTTCCATTGGATTACTTAAAGCCAAGTCTTTTTGCAATTCAGGTTTTATGTTTGCTTCGTAAAACTCTTGCAAACGGGCCTTACTCATTCTTGATCCTTACTCTTTTTACTCGTTGTGCGCTCTTTTTTACTCTTATCCACAAGCGATATATTTGAAATATCAATAAATGCCTCTTGTTGAATACGACCACTTTTTTGGCCCTGTGCACGCGCCTTCACATGGCGGGTAACAATGTGTACCCCCTCTACCTTTACTTTACCTTTTTTTGGTAAAATTTCAATAACTTTACCTTTTTTCCCTTTGTCAGATCCTGTGATAACTTTAACGTTATCACCTTTTTTTATTCTAAATTTCATATTCAACAACCCCTTAGAGTACCTCTGGTGCTAATGAAATAATCTTTGGAAACTTAGCGCGTATTTCACGTGCTATTGGACCAAAGATTCGAGTCGCAATGGGATTCTTATCTTTGATAATAACCGCTGCGTTATCACCAAAACGAATATAAGAACCATCGTCCCGACGTATTTCTTTTCTAGTCCGTACGATAACCGCGTCAACAACGTCACCCTTTTTAACCTGTGCACCAGGAATCGCTTCCTTAACTGCACATTTCACCAAGTCCCCAATATAGGCAAACCTGTGACGCGTACCCCCTTTTACTTCAATAACCTGCATCAATTTTGCACCTGAGTTATCAGCAACTTCTAAATACGTCTGCTTTTGTACCATCAGACTTTCCCGCCATCTTGAGAAGCTGAAACAACACGGTGCAAGCTCATGTACTTTGTTTTTGACAATGGACGAACTTGATAAAATTCTACAACATCACCCATCGCTGCAACACCTTCTTCATCATGAACTTTGTATTTCTTCGAACGCTTCATGACCTTTTGTAACTTTGGATGAACATATGTTTGTTCAAAAAGAACTACAACAGTCTTATCCATCTTATCTGAAACAACCTGTCCTTTATAAATCTTTTTCTTTTTATTCTCTTTTGACGACACCATTTTCAACCTCTTACTTCGCCTGTTCTTGTTGTTTTTCATGCAAGAACGTCAATGCTGCGGCGATATTTTTACGCAATTTTCTAAACTGCGAGTTATCTTTTGGAGGAGACGAAATAACAGCCAACCTTAGGCTAAAGAGCTCTCGTCTCAACTTTTCTACTTCTTCAATTAACTCTTTTGCATCAAGCTGTCTAAGCTTATCCCTTACCTTATCCATTGTCATTATTCTCAGTTTTCTTAACAAATCTTGTCTTCATAGGTAAACGATACCCTGCCATCTTAAGAGTTTCTTTGGCTTCACTTTCCGTCAAACCTTTAACCTCTACAATCACACGTTCACGCTTGACAACAAAAACCCAAAACTCTGGATTTCCCTTACCTTTACCCATACGTGTTTCAGCAGGCTTTTTGGAGATTGGCTTATCAGGAAAGACGCGCAAAAATTGTTTGCCAACTTTCTTTAATCTTCTGCTGATGGTAACACGCATCGCTTCAATCTGTTGCGCCGTTAACCATCCTGGCTCTACTGCCTGCAAGCCATATTCACCAAAAGCAACTGTACGGGCCCCTTTTGAACGACCTTTCATCGTACCGCGCTGAACTTTTCTAAATTTTACTTTTTTTGGCATCAACATAGCTTGTTCCTAATTATTTTTCTGAAGCTTGTAATCACCCTTACAAATCCACACCTTCACGCCAATTTTTCCGTATGTGGTTTGTGATTCTGCCAAATCATAATCAATGTCTGAACGCAGAGTATGCAAGGGAACCGATCCCATGCGAACCCATTCTGTTCTCGCAATTTCTGCACCCATAAGACGTCCCGCACAACATATCTTGATACCGCGAGCGCCACTTTTCATTGCTGTCATAGCAGCACGCTTCATAGCACGCTTATAACTAACACGCCTTGAAAGTTGATCGGCAATATTACGAGCAACTAAAGCCGCATCAAGCTCTGGTTGACGAATTTCCTGAACTGAAATTTCAACACTTGTCACACCAATCAAAGATGCTAGATTTTTTCTCAGCGAATCAATCTCCTGGCCCCTTTTCCCAATGACCATTCCTGGCCTACCAGAATGAATAATAATTTTTACATTTTCACCGGCACGCTCAACTTCAACACGAGAAACTTCCGCTCTCTCTAAGTTATCATCAACAAACTTACGGATCTTTACATCCTGAAGAAGCGTATCGCCATAATCTTTTTCCTTAAACCATCGAGAACTCCACCCTCGATAGATACCAAGTCGAAATGAAATAGGATTGACTTTCTGTCCCACACTAAACCTCTTAATTTATGATGCAGTTTTCGCATTTTCTAAAATTACTCGTATATGACTCGTGCGTCTGCGTTGTACTTGCGCTCTACCCATTGCACCCGGCTTAAAGTATTTAAAAACGGGACCAGCATCTACGCAAATCTCACGAATAACCAAATCTTCTACTTGCTGATTCTCAAGTTGTTTTGCATTCGCCACAGCAGACTCGATAACCTTTGTTATAGGCAAAACACGCTTAAAAGCTTGTGTAGAAAGCCAATTCAATGCTGACTGAACCGATTCACCACGAACTTCGTCAACCAATGGTCGCAACTTATACGGTGAAAATTTAATGTACTTTGCAGTTGATTTATATTCCATCGTCTTATGCACCCGCTTTACGTTGACCACTATGCATCCTAAATGTTCTTGTTGGAGCAAATTCACCCAAATAATGGCCAACCATGTTTTCTGTTATGTAAATCGGCTGAAATTTTCTTCCGTCATGCACAGCTATAGTTAATCCGACAAACTCAGGTAAAACCATACTTCTACGAGACCATGTTTTGACGGCATCTTTCTTGCCACCTGATTTATATTTTTCAATCTTTTTCATCAACGAAGGGTCAACGAATGGCCCTTTCTTTGCAGATCTTGCCATGTTTTATTTTATCCTTTTCTTCAAATTTTTCAACTATAGCTTATTTACGTCTCTTCAAAATCAACGGATCTTTTCTTTTACGCGTTCTCGTACCCTTAGCTCCTTTAGCCCAAGGCGAAACAGGGTGAGAACCAGACTTCGAACGCCCTTCACCACCACCATGAGGGTGATCAATAGGGTTCATTGCCATACCACGCACAGTTGGTCTAAATCCACGATGACGTGTACGCCCAGCTTTACCCCAAACAATGTTTTTATATTCAGCGTTACCAAGCACCCCAATAGTTGCCCAGCAGCCCAATAAAACAAGTCGCACTTCCCCAGAAGGCATCTTCAATGTTGCGTGCTCTTCTGCCTTAGCTACAACTTGTGCTGATGTACCAGCTGAACGTGCAAATTTTCCACCAGAACCCGGACGCAATTCAATGTTATGCACAAAAAAACCAACCGGAACACTTCTTAATGGCATTGCGTAACCTGGTTTTGGTTCAGCTCCTTCAGCAGCAGCAAAAACAACACTTCCTACACTAATACCTTCAGGTAGTAAGATATAACGCTTTACACCGCTTTTATATACAACCAAACCAATTCGTACATTTCTGTTTGGATCATACTCAACAGAAACAACAGTTCCTTCAATGTCTCTTACACTGCGCTTAAAATCAATCACGCGATATTTACGCGCAGCACCACCACCACGATGACGCACCGTAATACGACCATAGGCATTACGTCCAGCCTTCTTTCTGAGACCTATTACCAAAGAACGCTCAGGTTTCTTCGTTGTAATATCGTCACTTGAAAGAAATGTTTGAAATCTAAGTGATGCACTTCTAGGTTTTCTTTTAACTATCGCCATTCTTTATCTCTAATTTTATACGCTACTTTTTCTCTTTAGGCCCACTATTCTGAGAAAGTTCTTGCCCTCCTCCATGACCAAAAAGATCTAACGTATGTCCCTCTTTGAGGGTTATGTATGCAATCTTTCTATCGCTGCCTTTAGTCGTAAGTTTACCACGCGAAAGACGACGCGTTTTCCCTTTGCGCACCTGAATGTTGACCTTGTCCACCTCCACATTAAACAACGCCTTAAGCGCTGATTTAATCATAGGTTTATTTGCATGAGCATGAACCTCAACAACCAGTTTGCCAAGACCTTGATTCAATTCCTGCGCTTTTTCACTCAATAGGGGCTTCTTTACTATATCATATATGCTTAAATTCATCGCGCCACCATCTTCTTAAATGCCTCAACATCTTTTTTAAGCACTATCACAGGACGATTTTGAGCCAAATTGAATGCATTCAATTGATCCAAAAACAGTATCTGTACATTTGGCAAATTGGCAAAACTTGCTTGCGTCAATGTATCATGCACATCGACAACAACGGTCGCCTTGTCAAAGCCCGCACTTTTCAACATTTTCAATGCTTGCGCTGTTCTCGGTTTTTCACCCTCAAGAACAAAGTCCATCACAAAAAGTTTTTTCTCTTCAGCAAGTTGCCACAACAGCTCCTCGAGCACTCGTCGCCTAAGCTTCTTAGTAACTCTGAGTGAACGTGTGCGAGGCTGTGGACCAAAAGTGACACCGCCGCCTCTCCAAAGAGGTGAACGTGCAGAGCCTGCCCGCGCACGACCAGTACCCTTTTGTTTCCACGGCTTTTTAGTGCTAAAGGAAACATCAGACCTACCTTTACATGCAACCGTCCCCTGGCGCCAATTTTGTAACAATGCGTGTATCCACAACGTTACGGCTCCTGGTTTGACAGCTCGCTCGCGCTTAATCTTTAAATCTTTATCTGCAGACAACGTCTGAATAAAGCTCTTTTCTGTCTTTTTCAACTCAACATCTTTTGCAGTTACTTTTTTTGTTGTATCTTTTTCTTCAGTCATTGCACATTACCTGCTTTTTCGAACAAAAACAGGCGCGCCAGCATGTCCTGGAACCGCACCCTTTACCAGTACTATATTTCTTTCTGGATCAATAGAAACTACCTTTAAGTTCTTCACCGTACAGCGATCAACTCCCATATGGCCAGGCATTTTTTTACCTTTAGGCACACGACCTTGTGTTGCCATAAAACCAATGGAACCCGTGCGACGATGCAAGTTTGATCCGTGCGTAGCTGGACCACCACTAAAGCCGTGACGCTTCATAACACCAGCAAAGCCACGTCCCTTGGTCACTCCCGCTACATCAATAATATCACCTTCCGCAATAATTCTTGCAAAAGGAACTGGTTGTCCTATTTTTATATCTTCTGACACACCACCTCGAATCTCATAGATATGCTCAAAATAATTTTTGAGCTTCTTGAGCCACTGTAAATCAAATGTTTGTCCGTGATATTTAGGACGTGCATAACCTACTTGTACGGCACTGTAGCCATCACGTTCGTCGGTTTTTACATTTGTTACAAACCAGTGTGCTGTATCAATCACCGTTACTGAGGTACACTCTCTGTTCTCAGCGAATACCTGAGCCATTCCAATCTTTCGTCCCCACAGACCGTTGACCATGAATAAACCTTTCTAACCTTTTTAGCGTATCTCTACATCAACGCCTGATGCTATGTTAATCTTCATAAGCGCATCCATCGTTTGATCCGAAGGCGCAATAATATCGAGAATCCGCTGATGTGTAACCAACTCAAACTGCTCACGCGACTTTTTGTCGACGTGTGGCGAACGCAAAACAGTAAAACGTCTAGTACGATTTGGGAGAGGAACTGGTCCCATAAGCTGGGAGCCTGTTCTCTTCACCGTCATAACAAGTTGCTTTACAGCCGCGTCTAAGAGTTGATGATCAAATGATTTTAATGTTAAGCGTATCTTTTGTCTTTTCATCCAGCAAATCCGCCTAATCTATAATTTCAATAACAACACCAGACCCAACAGTTCGTCCACCTTCACGAATCGCAAAACGTAGATCTTTTTCCATAGCAATTGGAGCAACAAGATCTACTACTAATTCAACATTATCACCAGGCATAACCATTTCACGACCCTCAGGTAAAAACACGTTACCGGTTACATCCGTTGTTCTAAAATAAAACTGTGGACGATATCCGGAGAAAAATGGACTGTGACGGCCACCTTCATCTTTTCTCAAAATATAAACTTGGCACTTGAATTTTCCGTGAGGTGTAATTGAACCTGGAGCGGCAACAACCATACCACGCTCAATATCTTCTTTTTTTACACCACGAAGGAGCAAGCCAACATTGTCACCAGCCAGGCCTTCGCCAAGTTCCTTGCGGAACATTTCAACGCCTGTTACCGTTGTTTTGATAGTTTTACCAAAACCAATAACTGCAACTTCTCCGCCAACTTTAACTTTACCACGATCAACTCTACCAGTTGCTACCGTACCACGACCAGAAATTGAGAAAACACTTTCTATAGGCATCAAAAATGGCTTGTCAATTTCACGTTCTGGAACTGGAATGTAGTTATCAACTGCATCAAGTAATTTTTTAATAGATACTGAACCGATCTCGCTGGTATCACCTTCAAGAGCCTTCAATGCTGAGCCACGAATGATAGGAATCTCATCTCCAGGAAAATCGTACTTCTTAAGAAGATCCCTGAGCTCTTCTTCAACCATATCAATCATTTCTGGATCATCAACCATATCAACTTTATTAAGATATACAACGATTGATGGAACGTTAACATTCTTTGCCAACAAAATATGTTCACGCGTTTGAGGCATTGCGCCATCAGCCGCAGAAACAACCAAAATGGCACCATCCATCTGAGCTGCGCCTGTAATCATATTTTTAATGTAGTCAGCATGGCCAGGACAGTCAACGTGCGCATAGTGGCGCTTATCTGTATCATATTCTACGTGAGACGTTGCAATAGTAATACCACGTTCTTTTTCTTCTGGTGCATTATCAATTTCATCAAATGCGCGCTTTTCAGCTTTGCCTTCACCAGCCAAAACACTGGTAATGGCGGCTGTTAGCGTTGTCTTACCATGATCAACGTGACCGATGGTACCTATATTAACGTGCTCTTTATCACGTTTGAATTGCTCTTTGGCCATAATATCTCCAAACCTACCTTATTATTTGTTCGCTACAATTTCTTCTTGAACACTTTGCGGAACCTCACGATAGCACTCTGGAGCCATCGAATAACTTGCTCGTCCCTTTGTCATCGAACGAAGATCAGTTGCATAACCAACCATCGCTTCAAGAGGAGCTTCCGCAATAATGTGCGTACTTCCATCCTGTGTTTCCATGCCCATGATACGACCACGACGAGAATTCAAGTCCCCCATCACGTCGCCCATATGTTCTTCCGGCGTATCCACTTCAACCTTAACAATAGGCTCAAGAAGAACGGGAGCTGTCTCTTTCATAGAATTCTTAAATGCCATAATCGCGGCAATCTTAAAGGCCATTTCAGATGAATCAACATCGTGATACGACCCATCATACAGCGTTGCCTTAAGATCAACAACGGGATAACCAGCAAGCACACCAGAATGTATAGCCTCTTCTAATCCCTTTTGAACAGCTGGTATGTATTCTCTTGGAATAGAACCACCAACAACCTTGTTTTCAAACACAAAGCCTTTGCCTCGCTCAAGCGGCTCAAACTTAATCCATACGTGCCCATATTGACCGCGCCCACCAGACTGCTTAACATACTTACCTTCAGCTTTTGCTGACTTTCTGATAGTTTCTTTATAGGAAACTTGAAGCCTACCCTGATCGACATCAACCTTATGCTCACGCCTTAAACGATCGACAATAATCTCAAGGTGCAACTCACCCATACCGGAAATAACCGTTTGCGCTGTCTCATGATTATAGGACATTTTAAATGATGGATCTTCCTGCATAATTTTTCTTAACGCAAGAACCATTCTCTCATGATCAGCCTTGTTCTTAGGCTCAACCGAAGTAGAAATAACTGGTTCTGGAATTTCAATTGATTCTAAAACAATTGGTTTTTTTTCGTCACACAACGTATCACCGGTGCTAACATCCTTGAGACCCACAACGGCCCCAATATCACCAGCCTGCAACTCTTTAAGCTCTTGGCGCTTATTTGAGTGCATCTGCAACAATCGGCTGATACGCTCTCTTTTGCCAGTCCGCACATTGTATACATATGAACCAGCAGGCAAAACACCGGAGTAAACACGCACAAATGTCAAAACACCAACAAATGGATCAGTCATAATTTTAAATGCGAGCGCGCTAAATGGCTCATCAACAGACGCCTTGCGCACAACAACCTCATCAGTCCCAGGAATCACACCTTCAACTGGTGGCACATCAACTGGTGAAGGTAAATAATCAACAACAGCATCCAAGAGTAACTGAACGCCCTTATTCTTAAAGGCTGTTCCGCAAAATGCTGGCGCAATTTTAAGCTCAAGCACACCCTTACGGATCGCTTTTTTAACTTCATCAATCAAAAGCTCTTCGCCAGCCAAATATTTTTCTGCTAGATCATCATTAAAATCGCACGCACGCTCTACCAACTCAATACGAAGTTTTTTAGCTTCTTCCTTATATTCTTCAGGAATGTCCAACATTTCAACTTCAGCATTAAGCCCCTCGTCATACTTGGCCATTTTCATAGTGAGAAGATCTATAATGCCATGCAACTTTTCCGAATAGCCAACCTGCATCTGCATTACAAGCGCTTTTCCCCTAAGTTTTTCATTAATAGACTTGACCGCCTTCATATAATCCGCACCAACACGATCCAGCTTATTAACAAAAATGATACGGGGAACGCGATAACGATTTGCTTGATGCCATACCGTTTCAGATTGAGGTTGCACACCAGCAACACCGCAAAACACACCTACCATACCGTCAAGCACACGCAACGAACGACCAACCTCAATAGTAAAATCAACGTGACCAGGTGTGTCAATAATATTAACACGGTAATCTTTCCAGTAACAGGTTGTTGCAGCAGAAGTAATCGTAATACCGCGCTCACGCTCCTGCTCCATCCAATCCATGACAGCTTCACCCTCATGCACCTCACCAATCTTGTGAGAAACACCGGTATAAAGCAAGATACGCTCTGTTACGGTCGTCTTACCTGCGTCAATATGCGCTACAATACCAATATTACGATAATTATCTAAATTAATACTCATTTATTCTTTACCTGCCATTACCATGCATAATGCGAAAATGCACGATTTGCATCCGCCATTTTATGAACATCTGTTCTTTTCTTCATTGCTCCGCCACGACCTTCTGCTGCATCGAGTAATTCAAACGCTAACCGCTGACCCATTGTTTTTCCAGAGCGAGCAGATGTAGATTTGATTAACCAACGCAAAGCTAATGAACGTGAACGTTGAGGACTCACTGGCATAGGAACTTGGTATACACTACCACCTACGCGACGAGCTCGAACCTCAACAACCGGAACAATATTTTGAAATGCTTTATTAAAAAGCTGCAACGCCTTTTCACGACTGCCGCCACATTTCTTCTCTAGCAGCTCTAGAGCTTCATATACAACTGAACGAGCAACGTTTTTCTTGCCACGTTCCATAATTACATTAATTAATTTTTGAAGCAACTCAGAATTATAACGAATGTCCGTACCAATCGTTCGAACAAAACTTGTAGTTTTCCTTCTAGGCATAGTAATCAATCCTTACTTCAATTAAGATTTTGGTCGTTTAGCGCCATAAAGTGATCGACTTTGACGCCTACCCTCTACACCTGAGGTATCGAGCGTACCACGAACAACGTGATATTTTACACCCGGCAAATCTTTAACCTTGCCACCGCGAATTAATACAACAGAGTGTTCTTGCAAATTATGCCCCTCACCTGGTATATACGCCGTCACTTCTATTCCACTTGAAAGCTTAACACGGCATACTTTTCGCAACGCAGAATTAGGTTTCTTTGGTGTAGTGGTAAACACACGCTTACATACACCGCGCAATTGCGGGCTCTGATTAAGAGCAGGGCTCTTTGTTTTTTCCTTAACTTTTTTTCGCTTTTTACGAATAAGCTGGCTTACAGTAGGCATAGCTCTAAAAACCTTATAGTTTTAGTGATACTTATATTAATATTTTCTTAATTAAAATCAGGATTATCCTAAAATAGAATCCTAAAATACGCTATTGATGTGCTCATTGAACAAAAACAGCGAGCATTTCTTATTAATTCTACTCTTTTTCTTAAATTTTTCAAGTGGAATAAACAAATCATTCCTGACTTTAAAGGAATTGCATAAAAAAACAAAACTGTTAGTCTCATTACAAATTATATTTTACCATTAAATTCAAGGGAGCGTCTATAATGACAAGTGCATTACTTTACCAACTAAAGGGCCTCATATTCATCGCTATCGGCCTTTTTGGAATAGGTTTCCTGGTTGGATTTCACGAGTTCGGTCATTTCATTTTTGCCAAAGTTTTTGGCGTGCGTGTACCATCATTTTCAATCGGCATGGGTCCTAAAATTTTTTCGAAAAAAATTGGTGAAACTGAATTCAAACTTTCAGCCATTCCGATTGGTGGTTATGTCGAAATTGCTGGCCTAGCCGAAATTGGCCAGGGAGAACAAAAAGAAGCACAGATAACCAATTCAGGAAGCTTTCAAACCAAGCCATACTGGCAAAAATTCTTGATCATGAGCGGAGGCATTATCTTTAACTTTGTTTTAGCTCTAGTCATCTTCTTCGGACTCTTTGCTACTGGCATGCCAAAATCTCTACTCTCATACCCAGAAGAAGTTAAACCAATCATAGTCAAAACACAAAAAGACAGTCTTGCAGAAAAAATCGGCTTACAATCAGGCGACACAATCCTCGCCATCGATAATCAAAAAACTGAAAATGTTCTTCAAGTTATTGCTCAGATACAGGAAAATAAAAATAAAACGGTTAGCATTACCATAAATCGCGCTGGCAGAGAACTATCCTTGAAGGCTCTTCTCGATTTTTCAGGCCGTTTCGGCCTTGATTATAGAATTGATTATCTTACTCCATTCTCTTTTACTGCAAGCGTTAAAAATGCATGGAATATGACCTTAAATGTCACAAAAAAAACATTTGATGTCTTCATTAACCTTTTCAAAAAACGCACCACCGATGGCGTTGCAGGCCCACTTCTCATCATCTCTCAGATGGTACAAAACGCAAAACAGGGAGCGTCTATCTTCCTGCTTTTACTCGCATTCATCAGCATTAATCTGGCAATTATCAACCTGATTCCACTCCCAGTCACCGATGGTGGACAAATTGTCTTTATAACAATCGAAGCCATCATTAAACGCCAGATTCCAGAAAACATACGGCTCATCATCCACAATATTAGCTGGGTACTTATTTTGGCCCTTGCAACCTATCTTACAATTAAGGACTCAATCGCGCTCTTCTGGCCAACAATAAAAAATTTCTTCATGTAAAAACAGGCTAAGACTGTTCAGGATTATCCTGAACAGTCTTAGCATAAACAGATCCAAAAAAAGACCGGCATATTCTTTGATATGCCGGTCGAGTAGTAATTTTACCATATCTAATTATCTATAATCCGAAGATGATAAATAACTAAAACGCTAACCACCACTACTCAATAATCAGTATACAGAAATTTACAAATAGAAAACAAGCTTTTGTACAAAAAAGTTTAAACTTTTTTCAATCCAAGCATCTAACGGACCAATTCAGCTGCATTTTGTCCAGCAATTCGTCCAAAAACTACGCATTCGAGCAGTGAATTGCCACAAAGACGATTTGCTCCGTGCAAGCCACCAGTAACCTCCCCTGCTGCAAAAAGATTCTTAATCCTGCCATTAGAGCGTTTTTTTGCGGGTTCCTTATCGACAGCTGGAAAAACTTATTCAATTCTATAACTTGCGGTTTTTTTTCTTCGTTCATCCTGCCGTGCCCGCCCCTTCGTCAAGCTCAGGGTAAACTACATCCTGAGTAGCACAAAGTGCGTATCGAAGGGTCCGCTCATCCTGCCCTTCGACAGGCTCAGGATAAAATTGTATCGAAGGACGCTCATCCTGCCTATCCGCCATAGCTTTAGCGACGGCTGGGAGTGATTTGCGAAGCAAATTGTATCGAAGGACGAAAATACTCAGGATAAACTCTGGGTGCGAGCGAATTTGAATATTCTTCACGGAATTTTTAAACTGTGATGTCTATATTTGTGTGAAACTTAAAAAGCTTGCTATAAATATTATAATTTTAGTATAAAAAACGTGTAGAAAATTACAAGACGAGTTTGCAACCTCGTCTCAAAGGAGAACGCATGTAATGGAAGTAGCCAGATTTAAAACGTTTATTAATCTTTTCAAAAAAAAGGAAATTATGAAAATTCAATCTGCTCAGAAAATAACTAGTGAAACAGAAAAAAGCATAACGGACATAGATAAAAAATAGAACAACTTAAAATGCAGCTAGCGCAACTCGAAAAAGAAAAAGATCTTAAACAACTTAAAGAACAACATGTACTTGAAAAACAAAATATAGTACAAACCCAAGAACTAATTAAAAAGCAGGTAGCAAATCTAACCGAACATAATCACCAAATAGAACAATTATACAAAGAACTGCAAAAGCTAGAAGGACAAAAACAAGAGCTAGAAAAAGATCTTAAAAAAACAAAGGATGGCCTTGAACAACAATATAGACAAATCAAAAAACTAGGGGAACAAATCGAAAAAGCGGAAATGGACCTAAGCTCCGAATTAGCAAAGGTCGAATCTAAAACAGTTAGCCACCAAAAAACACCCTAAACCAATCCTTTTTAAATAAAAAAAGCTCCATTTTCACTATGAAAATGGAGCTTTTTTATAATAAACCTTTATATTTACCAAATTGGATCTATACGTTGTTTCGCCATTGCGTGAAGCCCTTGTACGGCCCGCATACTGACATGATCAATAGCTTTATTTTTCTCAACAACCCCTTCAATTCAACTCCAAAAAAGAATTTAAGAAAAACTATTGCAATTTATATTTAAACCAGCTTAAAATATAAGTATATATTCTAAAAAGTCATTTTCAAGGGGGGGGCGATTAAATACAGATACATTACCGAACGTATTAAATAAAATGGAGAAGAGATGGTTAAAATAACAAAAAATAATTATGTTGCCGAAATTATTAAGAGCAACGTACCCGTCATCGTTAATGCAGGCGCTTACTGGTGTAAGGCATGCAAAAAAATGAAACCAATTTTAGGTGATCTTGAAAAAAAATATAAGGGTGAGATCAAATTTGTTTACCTCGATACCGTAAACACAACTATCAAGTTTTGTAAGAAATTTGGCCTCAGATTTGGCGGACCCCCACCTAATTGCTCTGGAAGCAAAATTCCACAAGCAATTTTTGTTAAAAAAGGCATGATGTTAAAAAGAGTAATCGGTTTTAAAAATACAAAAGACCTTTCAGTTGAAATTGACAACTTTATAGCAAAAGCATAAAAACCAAGGCTAAGAACTGGATTTCGGATCTTACTCTACCAGTTTCTTAGCCTTTATAATTAGCTCAGCCGTTTTTTTACGCAATCTTGCAATTAGACGGAAACTTTGGCATTCCAAGTTTTCTTCGTCATAATCTTCACAAGAAAGAAGCTCATCTACCTCTTTCTTCAACATCTCAGCATATTTTACTTTTTCCCGAATATCTTTCGCCTTATTAATCTTATCGGTCAAATCCTTTATTATTGGTTCTTTTTCTCGAAACTTTAAGCAACACTTTTCTGTTTTCTTTTCTTCCATTATTTAACCCTTAATCTCAATCTGATAATTTCTTTTCGTTAGGTTAATAGACATAATTGCCCCTCATCACATAAAATATTTAACGAGACCTATCACATAATTTAAGTATATTTTTAAATCCCTAAAGTCGTTAGCTTAAATTCTGAAGAATATTTTGTATCAGTTATCCCGTCCCCGGGTTTCTGTGACACAAATTGAGCCATCTTCATTGAAAGATCGTCTTTCGTTATCGACTTATACACTCTTTCTACCATGATGCCATCTTTAATAAAAATCAGAGCTGGAACACGAACTTTAAAACCGCGCCTGACGCCCCATCTTTCAGCAATTTTATATTCCCGATCAACATTAAGTATAGCAAATTTGACTTCTTGATTTCGCTTTTTGATATATTCTTCCTCGATCCTCTCCAAAATCCCTTTCATTTTACGACATGATTTACTCCAGCTAGCCTCAGCTAGAACAACAATCGGAATCTCCGTAGCAATTTCTTGCTTAAGGTTCCTACTTGTTAATCCAACAAACATAACCATCTCCTTTACATAGAAAAAATAAACGAATATCTACTTTGGGATTCTTAACGCCAGTATCTGGTTCTGAAATTTCTGGCTAAATTTAGAACCACAAACTTCAACTGGCAAACGTATTTCTTCACTTTGTTCATGGCCTTTTGAATCCTTAAACACAATACTTACTCTTTTCTCTTGCGCATAAACTTTAATATTTTCTTCTCGCACACCTAGAAGTTCCATGATTATTACCATTTCATGATCTTCATCAAAAATATCTATAGGCAGCGCCTTTTTTTTCAATGTCTCAATTGATTGTTTCCACTTCTCAGGATTTCGCACTGCGATAAAAAGCCGCTTGAGGATAATCCTGTTGTGCAAATTATTAGTCCAATTATTAGTCCAAAAAAGATTAAGTTGAGGCACCTTCTTACCAAAAATCCATTTTCTTTTTACTATCTCCATCGCCTGAATATCGCGCAGAAAAAATGCAAATTTAACTTTTTTCACTTGCACAAAAAGAAGCCTCTTATTGGTAAGATACAAAAGACCAGGCCTCCAGACAGAAAAGAGTGAACCTACATCGTAAGAAGCAGTATAATAAAATATAACCCTCTCCCCTCTCATCAAAGGGAACGGGATTGGTCTTTCTATAAGATCTAATGTATATTTCCTATATCTCATTTTTTGGTATCTTTATTGTAAGCATTTGATTTTGAAACTTCCGACTAAATTCTGAAGTGCAAACCCGTCTAGGCAAATTTATTTCTTCACCTTGCTCAATGCCTTCTCTATCTTTAAATAAAATATTTAGCGTTTTCTCTTGAACGTCAATCTTGATATCTTCTTCTTGCACACCTGGAAGCCCTACAATTATTACTGTCTCTTTGGCTTCCTCAAAAACATCTACCAGTAATCCTACAGATATCTTTGCTTCTTCACTTCTTTTTTCGGTTAACCACCAACTAAACAAAACTTTTTCGCCAGTTTGAACATCAATATGCAACTTTTCAAATACTAGTATCGGCTTTCTTAGAATTTTTAAGGCTCGCGCGTTTATAACATCCTTAATTCTCATCAAGCTATTCATATCGCTGGATTCACCAAAAATCTCTGTTAGCTCATCAAGCCTTGCATGCCTATGTTCCAGGAGATGTGAAATTGCATTACGGCTCCTTAAATCTAATTCATTGAGAAGTCGCTCAAGGTTGGCCATTATACTAACTCAGGAGAAATTTTTTTCTTCCGATGCTCTGTTTCCCAAGCCCTGGTTTCCTCATCCCAAGCCTGCATTACCCCATATTTAAGCATAGTCTCCATCCCAGCCAATGCTGCACGCAAGTTAATACCAATTAAAGGAACTCCGGCAACCGAGATAATAATATCAGCATTAATTACCAAGCCCTTATCTAAAGCCCGATCTAATAAGTCTACCAAGGTTGCTTGTGTGGTTCTCTCAAATTCACCATCGAGCGGCTCTGTGACAACAGATTTCATTTTTACACCTTTATACAAAACTATACGGCGCCCAAGGGCCAGTAAAACGAACAGAAAACTCTTCTAAATGGTCAATTTTTATGAGCTCTCTGCTCAATATCTTAATATTCTCTTTAGGAAGCAAGCAAGAAAAATTTAGCAACATCTGCTTATCAACCACAGGCTTTTTTGTTCTTTCAACTTTAATTTCATCTACACATTTTTTAATTCTGTCATAAAAATCTTTGAAACAGCTCGTTGCTTTCTCTTCTATTTTCTTTCGCAAAAGTTTCTCAAGTTTTTGCTTATACATATAAGCTAAGCCGCGAGATTTAGACTTTATCTCTTCATTTAACTTATTAATCTCAGAATCATTTTCTATCAAGCGCTCCCCAACCAACTTAGGAAACCAAAAAATCTGAATGCCATACTCAGCTTTGCCTTTAACTTTAGTCAATTTCTGTTTCAAATTTTCATAATCATCATGTATCCAGCGCTTCAAATTTTCCTTAGCTTCAATCCCTTCTTCACCTTTAATTATTGTACTAAAACCTAAAGGTAAAATTGTGCCAAATCTTTGCCAGGCGGCATCGATAGTTTTTTGATGAGCTATTATCCACTTTGTTACTATCTTGTCATTTTCAGATTTATAGAAAGTTATGGGAGAATCATGAACTATAGCACATAGGTCTTGATAAGCAATAGTATAAACTTTATTTTCATCAACCCCCATATTGCCAAAATTTATTTTTTCATTTCCTTCCGCTAGACAGTAAAGATATAAGCCATTTGCCATTTTCAAATTTCCTTTTGCTTAGCTTTTCTTTCCCGTTCAGTAGGATTTATCATTTTATTTAAGACATCATCCACAATACTATCAAGCCCATCTCTTACCGATTTGACCGACTCAGTAACACCTTGCTCTTTTTTTATCTCCTCAACAGCCAAATCTAAATCCATAAGAGCTTCACCCAACCTGTCTATCTCCTCTTCAGTTAGATTTCCACTTTCCATCCGCTTCATTGCTTGAATATTAAGTGTCTCTTTAATAATTTCTACCAAGGATATAACAAGGCCCAAGACGCCGTGTTTCAGATTCTTTTCGTCAATATCTATAGGCATTGCTAGCTCTCTTAGATTTTAAGATTTGTTATCTTAAACCCTGTATATTCTTGCCCTACAGAACCTTTATCAATTGAAAGATCTTCCTCTCTTTCAGCTGACAGTTTTCGAGCAGGTACAACACGCACCGGATCCTCGTAAACGTTTCTAAAAATATCCGCTTTGTTTATCTCATCCCTTATCTGCTGCATCACTTTTGTTTTGGCTTTCTGATTAAGCGCCTTGAATCTGCACGTATTTAGTTTTAAATTTCGTTTTGCCACTTTCTGCGTTTCTCTCTCGGCAAATTCACGCAGTTCTTCTTTATCTCTTTCATTCAGAATTGGGCCGCCAAATAGCTTCTGAAGGCCACTTTCCAGCTCCGTCGCCGACGATACAACAAGGCCCATTGGGCTCTTACGTTTTCTTACAACATCCAAACCACTTCTTAGATCATTAACTGTACTAAATTTTTTCTTCATACTCGTTCTCTAGGTTATCCTAAATTACCTGTTTTTGCTCTATTTTTACCTTAGCACTTTGCCAGCCACACCATTTACAACCTTCATTTAGCAGCTCGTCAACCACCGCCCTTTTACCACATTGGGGGCATTCCTCTTTATTTTTTGTTGCCTCCTTCCATGCATCAGTTTGTGTATTAACACTCGATGGAAATTCTAACCCATACCGCGCCGCTGTTTCAAAAGAAGCAAGAGCCGCCCTAATTTTAATTCCCAAAAGCTCGACTCCGGCAACGGACACCGTGATATCAGCATTGATTACCAATCCCTTATCTAGAACTCTATCGATAAGGTCAGCCAAACCACCCGCCTCTTTCTTCTCGTCTAATTCCATGTTTCCTCAAATCTCTCGTGCCAAATTTTAACGAACCAATGAATCTCATACTACAAAGATTCTTGGTCCATAACTCCTATCTGAGAAAAGTATATATCAAATTCCATCATTTGGAAACGCTTCTAGCTTGATTCAATAGCTGCACGTCCTCACAAGTTTTCCAGTTTTTTATCCTTGCTCTTTTTCTTCGCTAAAAAGTAAATATTAGTGCAGTATCCGTATTCTGTTAAATCCAAGTACACCATTGCAATTC
>CAZJVC010000002.1:0-5983 GCA_964549515.1 uncultured Pseudomonadota bacterium
TTTTACACTTAGAATCAAACAATAAAAAGTTTAGTTTAATTTCCTGATTCGACTAAAAACTACAATAACCTCCAAAGCTGGCCAACTATATTTGAGAAAAAAAGAAATAGAATGATGCAAGAAATTAGCCCAAACAAATAAGGGTCAAAAAGTGAAAATTAGCAAAAGATATAACAATTCGTTTAAGCTTAAAGTAGTACTGGAAACAACAAAGGCAACCATTTAAAATAGAAACTTTTTCATGTTGCAAAAAACCGGAACTTTTCACTTTTCGTTAACAGTCTTAAAAACTTACCTCACCACCGCCCTGACTCACCAATTGATCAATGCTCATTGTTAATTTTAAACTTTCTGTATACCATCTTTTTGAAAAACCAGAAGAAGTACTTATATTTTCAAAAAAGCTATAAATTGATGCCTCCCTGCCTTTATCCGGAATACGCACAACTTCATCAAATGATTTTGGCAACCCATATCCTGTCAACCGCACAAAATCTTCCATCACAATAGTTTTATTATCATAATGAACTTCCATTCGTTCTATGCCATTTTTTTGATGTCCAAGCGATGTCATACTCAATGAACATAATGAACCATCATCCATGCTAATCTGCACTATAAAATTATCACCAGAAAAAACATTTTCACTTCCCGCGCTCAATGTTTCAGCCGAAACGGCAACCGGCTTTGAACCTGTTAAAAAACAAAAAAGATCAAAAACGTGTGATGCTTTATCAATAATATTTCCATGTAATGGCCGCTTATCAAGTGTTTCATGATCATCTAATGCACCTAAATTCAACCTATATTGAATCATTAATGGATTGTTACGTTTATCAATATACTGTTTTATTTTTTGCATAAACGGTGCATAGCGTCGAGAAAAACCAACTTTAAAGTTGCAACATCCACTGTCTAAACACCTCTCTAATCTAAGTAATTCTTCATCAGTCATAGGAAATGGTTTTTGCAAAAAAACAGCTTTACCATTCTGTAGAGCCTTAACAACATGCTCTATATTAACAAGATGGTTTGAAGAAACATAAATAACATCTGTCGCCGGATCATCCGAAAACAACTCGGGATCCCCTGCTAGCGCCACCGCCCCTTGATACATTTTTGCTGCATTTAATGCATATGAAATATCTCTATCAATTATTTTATGTATCTTAACACCCTTTATTGTGTTAACAACAGGCAGCACAGATAATTTGGTTGATCGCGTTGCACCAAAAAACGTTACATTTAAATCTTCTGTTTTATCTTTGCGTGCCGCTATAAACATTTTCTTATTTTCTTCTTCTTTATCCTTATAGCAACTTCCAGTGGGACAATAGGAAACAATTACTCCTTTACCTTCATCTTGAATTCGCTGATATAGAGCACTATCAAACTTCGAAAACTCTGCTTCAAATCCGACAAGCGTGTCAACTTTCAAGCATCCATCTTCAAGTAAATTCACAAATGACTTCATATTCCGATTTTCAGTCCAACGAACATATGGATAAGGATAGTCCTGTCCCTTGTATTCATACTCAACATCATAACGACCCGGTCCGTACGCTAAGGCAAATACCATATCAATTTCTTTGTGTTGAATACGATCATGCCTTAATATAACTGAACGTTCCCCAACAAAAACAATGCGTCCGCGCTTACGCGTTATATCAATTGCCAAATTTATCTCATCATCAAGCAAACAATCTGGGCAAACAAAAGAACAATCAACGCCATACGATTGCGTTATTTGATCTACTTGTGACTGAATTTCATCATCTTTTAAATGATATGTTAATTCAATTCCAATCTCACGAGCACTTTTTAATTTTTCTCTTGAACTATCCAAAACAATTACCTGTGCACCAGAAATAGAAGCAAGTTTGGCCAAAATAACACCTAATGAATTGGCGCCAAAGACACAAACTGTTTCACCTAACGAAATATTAGCTCTGCGAATACTATGCATCGCAATAGTACCGACACCTGTAAGAGATGCCTCCTTTAAAAATTTTTCATGTGAAAGACGCACTAATAATTGCTCTGGAACACAGACAATTTCAGCATGATTAGCAAATGAATGACCGGCACATGCAACATAGTCACCAATGGATACCTTTTTTACTTTTCGCCCTACTGCAATTACACGCCCAGAACAAGAATGACCTAACGGCACAATGTGTCCCTTTAAATTATCTTTAAGAACATTGCGCGCATGCGTACCACCTTGTTGTAAAATCAAATCTATAAGTTTAGAAATTTTATTATGAGCATCACACAAAAAATTTTTATTATACGATTGCAATAATCGAGCTAACTCTTCACCGGATGGAATAAATGAATACCGCGTTTCTACTAAAACAAAATAATCATCCAAAAGAGGCTTACTAACCTCCCTTATTTTAAGTAGCCCTTTTTCCAAAAAAAGCTGTCGCACTTAGACCTCCTTACACTACTTAATTGTAACCTATAACTAGATGCCCTAAAATATAACAGGACTATCCTGAACAGTATTATCCTGAAAAAGCTCTATCTATAAAACAGTCGTATCGACCTCTTTAATTAATGATAAAACTTTTTTTATATCTTCAACCTGCTTTTTGTCTGCAACAAGCAAAACATCTGGCGTTTCAACAACACACAAATCTTTCACCCCAAAAAAAGCCGTAACCTTTTTTTGTGTCATGCTAATATTGCCAGATGAATTAACCGATATGTCAGCCAGCTTTTTATGTGGTGTATAAAATGCTAAAAATTCACGCAAATTACCAATATCAGACCACTCAACGCTGAGTGGCACAACCTTTAACTTTTTACTCTTCTCCATTACCGCAAAATCAACTGATATTTTAGGCGACTTTTCATAATCAGCGCCATGATAAACATAATCATATACTGCACTATAAACGTCCGGTGCATATTGTTTAAATTCATCTAAAAATACTGATACCTTGCCACAAAACATACCCGCGTTCCACAACATATTTCCTTGTTCTAAGAAGTATTCTGCTCTTTCAACATTAGGCTTCTCATGAAAAGAAATAACATCAAAAACATTCATTGTTTTATCCCTATGATACTCTATGTAACCAAAACCAGTTGCAGGGTATGTAGGCTCAACACCCAACAAAACAATGTTTGGATTTTTTTCACAAAAATTAATGGCATTTTTAAGAATTGTACGATATACATTTGCCGGCTTAATAATATGGTCTGCCGGCAAAAACACTACTATTGCATCTGGATCTTCTTTGGCTATCAACAAACAATTTAAACAAATTGCCGGGGCTGTATCACACAAAGCTGGTTCTATAAAAATTGAATGAATCCGATCACCACAGATTTTCTGCACTAAGGATTCAAATTTTTTAGTCGTAGCGATGCAAATTTTGCTCTCTGGAACAAGATTATCTATTCGATCAAGCGTACTCCCCAATAATGTATTTTTGCCATCTAAGCTTAAAAATTGTTTCGGTTTAGCCGTGGTACTTAATGGCCACAGCCGAGTACCACCACCTCCAGCTAAAATATCAAAATAAACGTTCTGACCAAAAAGATGGCTAAAAAAACAAGCTGTAAATAGTATTTTTTTTATCATAATACATCCTCTTTTTGATATGTTGCTGTTTTTAAAATTCCGATCTCTCGCAACTTCTCTTTTAATGCCAGCCCAGAGTAATCAAACAAAATCTTAGTCGACAGCAGATGCATATCGATATTCTTAAATTCATTATGACCAACTAGAAAAACTACAATATCTGCTTGTTCAATGCCCAGCAATGTTGTTGTAACACGTGGACCAAACAATTCTCGTTGCTTTTCAATAGGTACACAAGGATCACTAATCGTTACATTAATAATAGATTCTTTACATAAATTTTGTGCAACTTTTAATGCAGGTGATTCACGCAAATCATCAACATTCGGTTTATATGCCAAACCGAGTAAGTGCACATTACATATCCTGTCAGTGTTATTCTCTTGCCATGCAGCAATTGCTTTTTTAACAGTAGACAAAACCTGTTGCGGACGTTCATCATTTGTTAAGCGAGCCGCATGAAAAAGTCTTGTTTTACGTGGAAAACCTGAAACTAAAAACCATGGGTCAATTGCAACACAATGACCGCCAACACCACACGTTGGAGTTAAAATTTTTACTCTAGGATGTTTATTTGCAACTTTTATAACTTCATATGGATCAAAACCTAATTCTTCAGCCAAGGTTGCAACTTGATGTGCAAGTGCAACAGAAACATCTATTGAACTATTTTCAACAAGCTTCAACAGTTCTGCAAACTTTGCATTTTTCAGATACAAAGAACCTTTAACAAATTTTTTATAAAATTCTGCAGCCTTTTCTGTGCATTCAGATGTTATGCCACCAATAACACGATCATTATGTATCAATTCATAAAAAACATTACTTGGCCATACGCGCTCAGGACAATGCGCAACAAACACATCGCGTCCTACCTTAAGCCCAGTTTTTTGATCTATTAAATTCGCAATTTTATCTGTTGTACCAACAGGAATTGTTGATTCAACAATAATGGTATTGCCAGATAATACCTGAGGAATAATTGTTTCAATAGCTGAAAAAACATATGAAAGATCTGCATCATGATTTTCTTGTATCGGTGTTGGTACCGCAATAACATAATAATCCGCTCTAGGAACTTCGGTCGTAGCATAAAATGTTTTATTACCTAACACCTCGCACAAACGTTCATGTATACCGGATTCCTTGATAGGAGATTCGCCATTATTTATTTTTTGAACACGCGCAAAATCAATATCAAAACCCACAACGCGACAGCCATTTTGCGCGGCAACAAGCGCCGTTGGTAGTCCAACATATCCAAGACCAACTACACAGATAGTATTCATGTTATTTCCCCAAAACTGATATGAATCATGATGATGTCAGAATAAAACAATCTCGTTTTTATACAAGTGCCTATTGAGAACCTCGCAGCAAGCTACGAGGTATAATACTTGAATGGTTCGACTCCCGCTCACCATGAAGGAAACGAAGAATCGCTCATCCTGAGCGGGAGTCGAAGGATAAAGCGAAAAAGTATCACAATAAGCACGGGACAAATCTCGAGGAATTTAACCCGACATGATTAAAAGTGAAGTTCATTACAAATATTGTGTCGCTCAACAAGCCAATCAACCGTACTATTGTGAATAATATTAAGACCAGCCGCCTCATACTCCATTGCCTTAACTGGCCGAGCAATCCAACTTACAATACCTGGTTCACGAAAAACTAAACCTATATCTGCTGATGCCAAATGTTTATATACATCCTCATGCTTCACAAACGATAAATGATAATTATCATTAGGAAATTTAGATAAAGCTTGTTGAAAAAACGAAACATCTTGTGTCAAAACAAGTAAAAAAACATTTTTATTTTGCGCGTACTGTTTCTTAAAAAAATCAACAACTAGATGGGGACATTGCCACGGCTTTGCAGCACCAGAAAAACAATAAACAGTAAAATAACTTGGAATTTTTAACTTTTTCCTTATCTCATCGCGCCACTGAACAATATACGATTCATCAATTTTCGCTGGTACGTCATCAGAGGCCAATGTACAACTCGCAGAATCAGCACCAAACGTTTCAACCAAATACTCTTGAAGCGCTCGACTCACAACCTCTATTGTATAAATATTATTTCGCTTTTTTTCATATACCGATTGCTCAATTTTACTATATTGAGTTTCACGCCAACGATAAAAATGTTTTTTTAAAAAAGAACCATTTTGATGTGTATAAGCATATTCTTCAGCCAATAAGCCTCGAGCCTGAATTGTAACACTCTGACACTTCTCACTGCCTAGTGCACGTTGCGCAATGTAACCCGCTAATGCACCACGTGCAATCAACTCATAATTGTCAGACAAGGCCTGTTCAGGCGGGGCCTGTTCTAGAAATTTTAAATATTTTTTTAAACGTTTTATTTCTAAAAAAAGAA
>CAZJVC010000002.1:6083-13920 GCA_964549515.1 uncultured Pseudomonadota bacterium
GCCTGTTCTAGAAATTTTAAATATTTTTTTAAACGTTTTATTTCTAAAAAAAGAAAAAGTGGTGTAATAAAACTATTCTTTTTTAAAATGATTAACGACAATGCAGAATGCTGATCAACAATAGCATCAACTATTTTTTTATCAGGTTTGTGCAATTCAAAGCTTACAATATAAACACGACCAAAATCGCCCCGCTTTAATTTCTTAATAAGCGGGGCGATAACTTGTCCGTGAAAAACTGAATTACAAATACTATCGTATACAACAAAAACTAAATTCTTCATTCTCATACCGCCTATACAATATGAGTTTACTGCAAAAAAATAGAATCGTTAACTAACATTTAAATAATCTGGTCGTACACGTGGACAATATGGATCTTTTTGTGAACTCAATCCTAATAAGGCACCTACAGTTGCAAACACTCCTGTTTTACCTGCACACTTTGCTTCCAAATCTTGCATTGTTAAATTGCCTGCATTAGCTGATAAACAAAAGAATGAGACAGTAAGTAAAAAATATTTAGCATACGTCATAAGAATCCTCCGGTATTGACTTACACTATCCTATGGTATTTGCTATCAAGAAAGCAAGATCTTAATAAATTCGCTCGTATGGTTCGACTCCCGCTCACCATGAACGAAAAAAACACTCACCACTAGCAAATTTAATAAATAATTATTCATCCTGAGCGGGAGTCGAAGGATAAAAATAAAAAAGGAACTTCCAATGGAAAAACTATACGCTCCATGGCGCGGACCATATGTAACAAAAAAAGAACACAAAAAAACAAAAACCGGTGGCTGTGTTTTTTGCGAAAAAGTAAAATCGAAAAATGATACCAAAGAATACATCTTAAAACGATACCCATTTTGCTATATCATGCTCAATTTATATCCATACAACGCCGGCCATGTGATGATCATTCCAAACAAACACACAAAAGATTTAAATAAATTATCATCTGCTGCACGCATTGAAATTATGCATGCACTATCAGAAACAATTGATGCCATTAATAAAACTCTCAAGCCAGATGGAATTAATGTTGGAATAAATCTTGGCAAAGCTGCAGGCGCAGGGATCCCTGGGCACTTACATATTCATGTGCTGCCGCGCTGGGAAGGCGACACAAACTTTATGCCCTTGCTTGCAGAAACTAAGCCAATTTCAACAGATTTAAATGCCATCTACAAAGAGCTAAAAAAGGCTTTTTAAGTAAATTGCTCATTAAGCAAAAATATACTATTCTTATGGCAAATATCGCCCAATAAAAAGCCTTTTTAGGATTGCCATGAAAACAAAGAATATACGAGAAAAATTCTTTAAATTTTTCGAAGAACGCGACCACACCCGCGTAGCAAGTTCATCATTAATACCAGCAGAAGATCCAACATTACTTTTCACCAATGCGGGTATGAACCAATTTAAAGATCTTTTCCTTGGCAAAGAAAAACGCAACTATGCACGTGCAACATCAATTCAAAAGTGTGTTCGTGCCGGCGGTAAGCATAATGACCTTGATAATGTTGGATTTACTAAACGCCATCTTACCTTTTTTGAAATGATGGGCAACTTTTCTTTCGGCGATTATTTCAAAAAAGAAGCAATCCGCTATACATGGGACTTTTTAACAAAAGTTATGGGGATTCCTGCCGAAAAACTCGTAGTAACCGTTTTTGAAACTGATGATGAAGCGTACGATATTTGGCACAAAGATATTGGATTACCAAAGGATCATATTTTTAGATGTGGCGAAAAAGATAATTTCTGGTCGATGGGCGATACAGGTCCTTGCGGTCCATGTAGTGAAATCTTATATGATAAAGGCAAAGAATTTGGGCCAGATTGTACCGATCCAAATGAATGCGAAGAACGCTTCCTAGAAATTTGGAATAATGTTTTCATGCAATACAATCGCCAAGCTGACAGTAAATTAGTACCCCTAAAACAAACAGGCGTTGATACCGGACTAGGACTTGAACGTCTTGCTCTTGTTATGCAAAACAAAGACACGGTTTATGAAACCGATCTTTTTTCGCCAATCATAAAAAAAATTGAAGAATTAACAGAACTTGAATACGAAAAACAACCAGATGATATCAAAGCTGCATTCAATGTTTTAGCAGATCATATACGCTCTTCATGTTTAATTATTGCAGATGGCTGCACACCTTCAAATGAAGGGCGTGGCTATGTCTTACGCAAGATTATTCGCCGCGCAGCATTATTTGACCAAAAATTAAGAACGGAAGCAATCTTTCCGTTGCTCGTTGATACATTCATTGATGATATGGGAACTATTTATCCAGAACTACAAACAAATCGCGAATTGATAAAAAACTTAATACGCATTGAAGTTGAGAAATTCGCAGAAAATTTAAAGCGCGGACAACAGATATTAGAAGACTCCTTAGAGGCAAATAAAGAAACAAAAAAAATATCTGGGAATGAGGCTTTTAAACTTTATGACACCTTTGGCTTTCCATATGAAATTACCGAAATTGTTGCCCATGAACGTGGCTATACCGTTAATCGAACAGAATTTGAGAGTTTGATGAAAAAACAACGAGCACAATCAAACGTAAAAGATGAAAAAAAGCTTACAATCACATTAGATCCGTCCATCAAAACCACTTTTACTGGATATGAAGAATTCGCAGCTATATCACCAATCCAAGCAATCATAAAAAATGACAAGCTTGTCAATTCTGTCAAAGAAGAAAATGAATGTTGGGTTATCCCCAAAAAATCACCTTTTTATGTTGAATGCGGCGGCCAGATAGGGGACGAAGGAATCATTGTTATTAATGACGAAATTGTTCCGGTCCTTGATTTAAAAAACGTCGGCAATGCTATTGCTATAAAAATTCACGCTCCTTCAAAAATATCTGTCGGCCAAGAAATTGCTCAAAAAGTAGATGTTTGTCGTTTAGATACTATGAAAAATCATACTGCAACACACCTGTTGCAATCTGCTTTAATTAAATTACTTGGCAAACAAATCAAGCAGTCTGGTTCACTTGTTACACATGACTATCTTCGTTTTGATTTTAATTTTCATGAAAATCTTACCCCAGGAATGATTAAAGAACTTGAAGATACGGTTAATCAGAAAATATGGGATGATATAGAAGTAAAAACTCGCCAAACAACATTAGATGAAGCCAAAAAACTCGGTATCATTGCACACTTTGGTGAAAAATATAATCCTGAAGCAGTCCGCGTTATCGATGCAACAGAATTTTCACGTGAACTTTGTGGCGGTACCCATGTTAACCGTACAGGCGAAATTGGATGCTTCAAAATTACTGATGTTTCAGCTATTTCTGCTGGCACAAAACGTATCACTGCAATCACTGGACCAAAAGCACTTGAACTTTTTCAATCATGCTTCAGAACGGTCAAAGCTGTTAGCCAAGAATACAAAGTACAACCGGACGAAGTATACGAAACTGTAGAGCATCAAATTGAACTCACAAAAAAATTACATAAAGAAGTTGCACAACTCAAAAAACAGTTAGTTATTTATCAACTGCCAGAACTACTTAATGACCTTGAAACTATTAATGTTATTCCATTTTTATACCTTGAACAGCACGGCTCAACGATTAATGATTTAAGAGAGCTTGCTCAATCTTTATCACAAAAAAAAGAAGGTTTTTACTTCGCTATTAGCACTGTTGATGGAAAATCAAACTTTGTCGCAACCATTCATCCAACATTAAAGAAAAAAGTGAATCTTAAATCACTCGCACAATTCTTAAAAGAAAAACACAATTTGCGCGGGGGCGGCAGCTTAACAATCATTCAAGGTGGAGGCGATGAAATTAAAAATATTAAAGATGAAATAAAGAATTGGCTAAAAAATAACAAATGATAATATTGACCTCCAGCAGCGGTTGTATTTCACAAACAATACTGCTATTACCCATTATGTTTATAAATTTTTAAAACAAGAAGCATCATAATAAAAAAATTGCTCAGAGCCCTTTTTTCACACCAATTTTAAAATTTCAGATTGCGCTTCTTGAATCATTTTTTCAACAGCAATTTCGCCTTCTGCGAAGTTGCTTAAAACATATCCAGCAACATCATCTTTATTCTCTGGGCGACCAATACCACAGCGCACGTGGTAAAAATCCGAACCAAATAAAGTCATAATTGATTTAATACCATTATGCCCTTGTGCACTTCCACCAAAACGCGTAGTCACTTTTCCAAATGATCGTTGCAAATCATCATGCACAACAATAATTTCTTCTAGTTGAATGCCCTTTTTCTTTAACCATGCTGCAATTTTTCCAGAAGAGTTCATAAAAGTTTGTGGCTTAATAAGATAGATATTTTTACCATCTATATTTATTTCAGCATTTTCAAGCAAATCACTTTTTTTCCATGAACCATTATACTCATCAGCCAGTGCATCTACCACTAAAAAGCCAATGTTATGTCGATTATAACTAAACTGGCTTCCAGGATTGCCTAAGCCAATAATTGCTTTTATATTTACTTTTTCTTGATCCATTATCGCTTCAATACATGTATAACAAATTTAACATTACCATCCGCTACTTCTTCATTACGATTCATCGAAACTAATTTTGGTTTCTTAAATAATTCCGATTGAGCTAACTTACGCATAAATCGAGTAATACTTGATACGTTAAAAGAAACCCCTTCTAAATCTATTCCTTTTGTATCAAAACTAAATGATTGCAAAACAACTTGCTCCGGAATAATTGCAGCAACTTCCTTCAAATAATAATACGGTGTATTGTGTTTGGTTGAGCCAACTTTTTCAACTTTTCGTACCTTATATTGAAGCTCTTTTTGCAACTCTTCAAGACCTTTTTGTTCTTTTTTCAAAGAGCCAATAACTGATATTTCTTGCATTAGCTTTTTTTCATGAAGCTCTAAGCTTTGAACATCATATTTTTTAACAGAAGTAGATATAAAAAGCACAGCAATAGTTAAAACAAGTGCCACCAAAGAAATAATTAACCAAATTGTAATGGCTTTTTGTGAAATCCGAGCTCGACGCATGATAAATTGATTATTTTTTCTCACTCTCTACTCCCTCTTTCCACATATTAACAGCCTTAAAAATTAAGTCATTTCGCACTTCAGGCAAGGCCTGTTCAGGCGGGGCCTGTTCAGGCAGTGTCTGTTCAGGCAATGCCTGTTTAGGCTTAATGATCGAGCGAAAAGCAACGTTTTTATTATTAAGAACACTGACATGAAATGGCATACCCAGAAATGACAATATAATATTATAATGCAACAACAACTCTTCTGCCCTAGTTTCAACGCCAACAGCAAGCTGCGGGTTTTTCAAACCACATTCATCAAAAAAATTATATAGTGCATCAGCAAAAAATGTTGTATTTAAGATACCATCATCAAAAGCACCAATTTGCGCACCATCAACTTTCTGATATGCTTCTACACAATACCCATACTTCTCACGTTTAATCGAAAAAAAATGAGCCTGCTCATCTTCTACAAAAAATGAAACTAAATCTTTTTTCTTATTTAACAGATACATAACGTCCTGTAACTACCCGATCTAATCGTGAAAAATCTTTCTTTATCTTCACATCAGTATAGCCACAAGATTTCATGAATGTACATACCGCCTCTCCCTGAAGTCGATCAATCTCAAGAACCAGTTGACCACCATCATTAAGAAAGTTTGGCACTTCATTAATAATTTTTTTTATTAAAAACAACCCTTCATCCAACGCGCTCAGCGCACATTTATCTTCCCATTCACGAACAGATGGATCAAGACCTCTCCACTCGTCCTCAGAAATATACGGTGGATTAGAAACAATAAGATCAAATTTTCGCGCAGTTATTTTCTCAAAAAGGTTCGATTCTATAAACGTTATATTCTCAAGCTGCGCCTTATCTTTATTTTTTTGAGCTAATGCAATTGCCTGCTCAGAAATATCACTCCCAATCACACGCGCTTCACGAAAAGCCTTCGCTAACGCCAAAGCTATACATCCAGATCCCGTACATAAATCAAGAATTTTTAAAGGTGACAAATTTTTAGAATCAGAAATTAATTCTACAACCCATTCCTCTGTCTCTGGCCGCGGAATCAAAATCGGTGGTTCAACCAAAATATCTAAATCACAAAAAGGTACTGAGCCAATAATATACTGAATAGGCTTATACTCCTCGACAAGCTCTTTAATCCATTGTTCAAGCTGCCTTTTTTGCCCTAACGATAGCTCATCATTATGCGTTAACAATTGCGCGTATGACTTGTCCGTCAGCTTCTGAGCCAGCCAAAGCGTAATTTGATGGCAATTTCCAGCATAATTATGTGCCTTTAACATCTTTTCTATCGATCTAATCATACTATCAGTATAATCCAAAAAACATTAACTTGACAGTATGAAACCTTATTAAAAACAAGTCACTCAAACCATTACAATAACGATAACAATAATGCCATGCCAGTAAATGAATGGTACCTGCTTAACTTCTTTAAAATGGAGAGTATCATGAAAAAGTTGTTTTTATCAATTTTAGCTCTTACAAGTATTGCCATATTGTATGGAGAAAAATTCTCACACGAATAATTCAACAAGCTTCTCAAAAATACAACTTTCGAGTCTAAAGAAGACGCAAAGAAATACGGTGCTAAATTCAAAGCGGAAACTGCAATAATAAACGCTACGAAAAAGGACACTATTCCCCTTATTGTTATTCCTCGAAGCAGTGGCGCTTATTCTCTAGGCATACCTTTTACGATATATGAAAATGAAGATATAGATGTTGGTTTTTATGCTGACAGTGAGGCCAAAGATATGTCCACGAAAAGAATTAGTATCAACAAACTTGGCTTTTTCCCAGACATTGAAGGTAGTAGCACGTGAAGAATTGAAAAATCGCAAGAATTGATTAATTAAAAATGAAAAGGGCCGGGAAAATACCGGCCCTTTTCATTTTTCCAATAACTCTTTTACATATTCTTGCGCATCAAAACTCTTTATAGCTTCAACATTTTCACCAAAGGTTATATACTCGATTGGAATTTTAAGTTCTTGGACAATTGCAAAAACAATGCCACCTTTTCCTGTACCATCCATTTTGGTTAAAATGATACCGTCAACGTTTGCACTTTCGTTAAAAATTTGCGCCTGTTCAAGTGAATTTTGTCCAAGCATACTATCAACAGTTAAAAGTATCGTTATGTTATCTTCGCCTAAAATTTTTGCGATAACGCGTTTTATCTTTGCAAGCTCATTCATTAAATTTACTTTAGTCTGCAAGCGCCCCGCTGTATCAACAATTAAATAGTCATAACCTTCATTTTTAAATTTTTCAGCAGCCTGAAATACAACTGATGCTGGGTCTTGCCCTTCCCGGCCTGTTACAATATCAACACCAACCATCTTTGCCCATTCTGCAAGTTGCTCAGTTGCGGCAGCACGAAATGTATCAGCCGCTGCCAATAAGACTTTTTTACCATCAGCCTTTAATCGGCTCGCCAACTTTCCGATAGCCGTTGTTTTTCCACTACCATTCACACCAACAAATAAAATAACAGGATAATTCTGTTCAGGATAATCCTGTTCCAGCTTTAATTCACCAAACCGTTTTCCAACCAACAAATCATTTAACAGAAACTCTAACGCTTTTTTTAAATCTCGTCCCTTAACTAATTGCCCAAATGAAAATCTCGAATTTAATTCTTGCATCAACGCACGCGTCGTCCTAACGCCAACATCCGCTTCAAGCAAAATTACCTCAAGTTGCTTTAAATCATTCTGATCAATTTGCTCTTTGCCTAATAATTCACCTAATTTAGATGTTACTG
>CAZJVC010000002.1:14020-16679 GCA_964549515.1 uncultured Pseudomonadota bacterium
GTAATTATATAGTAATTTTATCAGAAAAAATTTGACAAAGTTAGAGAGAATGATTATTCTAATAATATGAATATTTATTCAAGCAAAAAAAAGATGAAAAATGAATAAAAACAGATTAGAAATAATAAAAAATTTAATTAGATCACAGCAAATTCCAAGTCAGGAAAAACTCGTAGAGCTTTTGAAAACACTGTATGGCATCAAAAGCTCTCAAGCGGTTGTATCACGTGATTTAGAAAAGCTTGGGGTTGTTAAACGCAAACATCGCGGTCAACTTTTTTATGAACACCCAGAAGATCCTACAAGAGAAATATTACGGCTGGCGATTACAAAAATTGAACATAATGAAACAACGGTTATCGTACATACTATTGCTGGATTGGCGCCATTTATTGGTGACTTTTTAGATATGCATAAATCTATTGGCATTCTTGGTACGATCGCTGGAGAAAATGTGGTATTTATCGCCCCTCAGTCCATAAAAAATATTAAAAAGATAACAAATAAAGTAAAAAAACTTTTGGAGCAAAAGTAAAAAATGAAAAAACACATACAAATAGCAGCACTCTTAATCTTAGTTGGCATCACAGCATGGCACATCAAAAAATTATATAATGCAAAAAATGAGCCAAATACAACATATTTAAAAGTTGGTACAACAGCTGATTATCCACCATTCTGTTATTTACAAGACCATGAAATAGTTGGCTTTGATATCGATATTGTACAAGAAATTGCTCAACGACTTGGAAAAACTATCGATATAGTCGACATGCCATTCAATGTGCTTTTACCTGGCCTGCAAAAAAAAAGATTTGATATTATTGCGGCTGGATTAACACCAGATCCTCGGCGCAACCAAGTACTTTTCACACAGCCATACTATCAAGGCGATCCACTTGCAATCATTACGCTCAAACCAAATAATGCTCAATCAGTCGCAGACCTTGCCGGCAAAGTCGTTGTTGTTAATGATGGATACTTAGCAGATCTTTATATGTCAAAACAATCTGGACCAACCTTAAAAAGACTTCCTTCAATTGCTGATGCACTTTTAGCACTAAAATCAAAAAGAGCCGATGCATTCGTAACAGCTATGAGCACAATGAAACCAATTCTGGAACAACAGTCCCCGCCTGAACAAGGAAATGCTAAGTTTAATATTGCCCAAATTCCCGATGCACGAGAAGAATATTCACTTGCCATCTCGAAAGAAAACCCAAATCTCCACGAAAAAATAAAAAAACTCTTAGAAGAAATGATTAACGATGGCACCATCAAAAAACTTAAAACCAAATGGAAATTGTCATGATTAATATAACACTTATCTGGCAATCTCTACCTGCACTCCTTCACGGAACATTAATCACATTAAAAATTGCTGCCTACGGTACATTAATCGGCTTTAGCCTAGGAACACTTCTCGGCGTTGCACAAAGAAGTAAAAATAAACTTGTTCGCCTACTCATTTCGCTCTATACAACAATCGTTCGCGGAACCCCTATGCTTTTCCAAATTATCATTTTTGTATACATAATTCCACTACCAATATCTGAATTGAGTGCAGCGATTTGGGCCATTGGCATCAACAGCTCTGCCTATATTTGTGAAATTGTACGAGGTGGTATTTTGGCGATACCTAAAGGACAACATGAGGCAGCTCACGTTCTCGGATTATCACCATGGCAAACATACCGCTATATCATTATTCCGCAAGCATTTCGAACGTTACTACCATCATTTGGCAACGAATTCATTACATTGATAAAAGATTCAAGCTTAGCTTCAATTGTTGGTGTCATGGAACTTTTTAAGGAAGGAACTATTGTTATCAGCCAACATTACGATGCTATTTCTATTTATGCGATTGTGGGTCTCATTTATTTAGTGCTCACATCTATCGTTTCTATTGTAATAAATTATATTCAAAGCCGAGTAAATCATGCTACGCATTAAAAATTTAAATAAAACTTTTCATAACAAAAAAATTCTTAATACCATTTCGCTAGACATACAACCCAAAGAAATTGCCATCTTTTTAGGCGAGTCAGGGGTTGGAAAATCAACATTACTCCGAATATTGGCAAACCTGGATATCCCTGAAAGCGGAGCTTTTGAATTAAATGGCAATACAATTACACCAAAAGAATTAAATAAAAAAAATCTTGTCGGTATGGTTTTTCAAAACTTCAATCTCTTTGAGCATATGACGGTCCTTCAAAATATTAGTTTTATTCTCGAAAAAGTTGCAAAAAAATCTAAAAAAGAATCAAAAAAAATAGGGCTCGATCTACTCAAACAATACGGACTCATTGAAAAAAAAGATTCGTACCCACTGTCCCTTTCTGGCGGCCAAAAACAACGACTAAGTATTGCACGAACACTTGCACTCAATCCTCAGATAATTTGCTTCGATGAGCCAACATCTTCACTTGATCCATATCTAACAAATTTCATCGCAGATATTATAAAAAAAATTGCTCAACAAAATCATATAGTGCTTATCGCTACTCATGACATCGCATTGCTCGATAAACTTCAAGCAACAATTTATCTCATAAAAAATGGTAACATTATTGAAAAAGCTAAAACAGAAGCATTTAAAAACGATCAAGATAAATACCCAAATATAAAAAACTTTATCCTTGGACACAGGCCC
>CAZJVC010000002.1:16779-24856 GCA_964549515.1 uncultured Pseudomonadota bacterium
TTTTTGTTGTAATTTGATATGTTGGTAACTGTTCAAGCTCACTTACATCAAAAACAACACGCTTACCAACAGGACAGGTTACATTATAAACAGTAGACTGCCCGAGAGTTCCACCAAATCCCACTAAAGACTTACTTACACTCTCAAAAACAAAGGTTTGATTGAACACAAGAAGACGTTCACCATACTCCACTTTTTGACCGTTTACATAATAATCTATAATAGAATTGAGTTGCGGATCTTTTTTATACAAATCTGATGTCACCGTAAAATCACCTGCCAAATATGAAGTCTGGAATGTGCCTCTACTATAAAGATCAAGCTTTATAACTTCCTCTGATGGCTCCCGAATAACTTTATCAAAATATTCATCGTAATCAATATCATCATCAATGTTAAGAAACTTTAATCGATCTCTCACATCTTTTATCGGCGTAACCGGCTCTTTCCTCTTAAAAACATCTTTGGTATAAAAATCATCCTGGCCAATATCTTTAATGTCACCAACTTTGTTAGACCGTAAATTAAAGTCGACTTCTACCCCTGTCGCTTCATCAATCTCTTTATACGTTATAATCACAATCGGAAACGTATTAGAAAAAACAAGCAACAGTAATAAAAATATACATAAGAACCTCATAGACTTACCCCCATTTTAACTGATACTATTTTACAACTTTTCGACGCAAAAGATCAATAAATTGACCTTTTTTTTGTAAAATTTATTCTAACAGTGCAATTTTGGAGCCTTCAAAATCTAACCTGCCCTTCAATAACACTACTTTTTTTTCATTGCCCTCTATCTTTTTTTTCAATCTTTCCATTCTGCTTAAATTACCGCCAACTGTAAATGAACGATCAAACTGGATAGGCTTAAACATTAATGTAGTATCCTTGTAAAAAAGATCTCCTTTAAACTGTCCTATAATTGTTGAAATCTCAAATTCATCTTGACGTATCAAATCTACAATAGTTTTTAGCGGTAACCCTTGCTTTTCAGAATCAATTAAACATTCAAACGATGCTTGTTCAAAGTCTTGCTTTGGACAAGTACATTCTGCTTGTTTTATTCCCTTTATATGCGTCAAATGATACAAAACAGATAACGCACACTGCTTACATTCAACACCCTCGACAGTTAACGTGTACATTTTTTTGTTATCAATATACGTTCGCCGAACATGTTGTTTTTTTACACCCCTTCGACGCACAGTACATGCAGGTAAGAATAAAACCAAAAAATATAAGTATTTTATCAACATTAGCAAGGCCCCATATAATATTTGCTTTTTTATTTGTATTATTCGAATCAGAGCCCACAATCAACACAGAAATATGCCGCACATGTAAAAACTTGACAAGCAAAAACCGCGGTGTTAATATCATGCGAAAGTGAAATATTGAAATTTTAAAAATGTCCCTAACGAACAATACTCTATGTATTGTTCACCCCCCTATCCCTTCAGCTTGTTCTAAGTTGGAGGGATTTTAATTTTCTATGTTTCACATTCAATAATTTTTGGCGTTATAAATATATAACGTTCACGCTCTTTATTTGATTCAAACGTTGCTTTAAACAAATTTCCAATAACTGGTATTCTCGAAATAAATGGTACACTTCGCTTAGTCGCCGCAGTTCGCTTCGATGATAAGCCACCAATAATTGTCGTCTGCCCATTTTTTAACACAACCTCATTTTTTGTTTTTATCATTGAGATTGTTGGAGGATCGGTCATTACACCTTTATCGTTTGTACGAGTACTCCCAGCTTCAACGGCAGACTCTTCAACTAAAATATTAAGATACACAGACTTTTTATCGGGATTTACAAGCGGCATGACTTCTAACACAATTCCAGTGTCTTTGTAATTAACCGTTGTAAACGTCTTCGTCGTTGCACTGGTAACATCTTCCACTGATTGCTGCAACGGAATACTTTGACCAATTAAAATTTTTGCAACCTTATTGTTGCTCGTTAAAATTGATGGCCGAGAAACAATGTTAATTTTATCTTCGACCTCTGCCATATTTAACACAAGATTCAATCGACGCAAGCTTAAATCTGGCCCTCCAAACACAAATGGCAGCCTAATCAAGCCAGCAGAGATCCTATCTTTTACTTCACTGGAAAAAAACGACAAACCAGAATCAAAAAGATTGATAGCAAAATTTAGTGGATTAACAAACAAATTTGGATTATGTCTATTTGGAGGAGTAGGTACAACAGGAAGAGGAGCTGACGCAGTTGAACTATCTACACCTGAAGGACTTGGAAAATCTAGAAGTGTACCACCAAGACCATAAAACCCAAAATTTTCGGAATTAGCTTTAATCGTATTTTCACGATTATAGATACCAGACCAATCAATACCAAAATCCATGAAAAATTCTTTTGAGGCCATAACAATTATAACATCAATGCGAATTTGCAATATTGGCTTATCGATGACTTTTAAATATTGATAAAAAGCTTTTACATGCTTTTTTTTACTGCAAACAAAAATTTTCTTTTGTTCTGGCTCAAAATGAAGATAGGATTCAGGCACATCTTTAACAAGATTTTGCCATCCCCTTTCTACTTTTTCTAAAAAATCTTTATCCATTCTTGAGTGATTAACCGAAAGAGCTTTGTGTTCATATTTTTCACCCAACACATCACGCAACAAATTTCTTGCTTCTTTTCGTGAAGTGACATACCAAACATCATCAAGCTTCACAACAGCAGCTTCAGGTTTCGATTGTCTTGCAATAAGACGTAAAACATCTGTTGCCCTTGTGTCTTTTAAATTAAGAACACCGAGCGTTCCCTTAAGTTGCGGGTCAACAACGAAATTAATACCGACAGCTTTACCTACAATTTCAAAAAGATCTTTTATATCAATGCTTTTAGTTTGAAGCGTGACAGACTTACATTCTAAATCCTTGTCTTGATACATTTTTTTTAATTTCTTATCAAGGTCATCTTCATTAGGTAATACCATTTTCATTTTCTTTGGCTTTGTTTCATCTTCATCTAAGCCATACATCTTATTCAAGCTCTTTTTTTTCACCGTATCAGAAGCACCATTCGGCAAACCTGCAAGTGAGGTACGTTCAGAAATACCTACTCTTTCTTTAAGAGCCGCTAGATTCTGAGTATTTTGACCATATATAGCGCCGTAAAAATAAAGCGCTAATATCAAGAAATTGTTATATTTCACGCTTCCTCTCCCGTTCTTTGACCAAGTTCTAGAACTTTATGTTTATTATCTTTCAATAGTACAACTATGCCAGATTCAATTTTCTCTACAGTAAAACAACCTATCGTATCATTAACTTCAACAATATATAATTCGTTATCGTATTCAATATGAGCCATTGGGAAATCAACTATAATCGTTCCCTTTAAAATATATTCCTTAGTCTCTGCCTTCTTATTATCACCTTGATTAAAAAATGGATCTCGACAAAATGAACTCATGACCAATATTATGGCTAAATAACAAAACGCAACCATCAGCCATCCCTTTCCATCTTATACAATGCAATGGTAGAATCTAGCGATAAGTTATCTTCCCCACGCTTAATGCATGCCTTTTTAAAAATTGCTAACATATTACGATTATCAAAAAAAGAAAGAAAGCTCATCATACGTTCAAAATCACCACTTATATTAAACGTAATTAAACTTTTTTCATAAAAAGCCTTATGTTTTTCTTCTTGAGGAGAAAACTTTGCAATTTCCAATCCTACATCATCAATATCACTCAAAATACGCTCAAGCTGAAGATAGAAATCTTGCAGAGGATATCGCAACAACATAGACGTGTAATCATTATGTACATGAGTGTTTTTTTGCTTTAATGAGCGAATTTGAAATTTCAGGTCCGGCAAAACAAGTCGCTTTCTCTCCAGCGTCTCAATTGAACCAATCAATTGTCGCTCTTGACATTCCAATGGTTCGAAAACATACAAATTCCAAAACCATATAATCAAGATAGTGACACAAATCGTTACGCAATATAAATAAAGTGGCCGTGTTCGTACTAAAAAGTTGTTAACACTTTTTACATTCAAACTCTACTACTCCACGCTTCTTATTACCAACGCCCTTTTCTAAAAATCTTGCTTCGTCCATTGCATTGGATCAACTGGAGTATTATGCACTCTCATCTCCCAATGCAAGTGATCACCTGTAGCATATCCCGTTTTACCCATAATACCAACTGGATTGCCTCGACTTATCTTATCACCGACATTAATATCCGCAAATTTATCTAAATGACAGAGTATTGTTATCACACTACATCCGTGATCAATCGCAACAGTGTTTCCTGTTACCTCAAAACGATCTTTTATTACTACGACCCCATCTTGTGGTGCCCAAACAACAGTTTTCAAAAGTCCAATTACATCAATCGCAGCATGTATATAGCACCCTCGCTCTTGTGTAATACGTTTTGTGCCAAAATCACACATAACTGCTGTCATATTGAGAGGCTTATAAAAAACTCCGCGCCATAATTTTTGAGCAGAAGATTTCTGTGACAACTCAATCAATAATTCACTTAATTCTTTTTCACTTTTTCCAAGTTTTTTTTCTTCTTCAAATCTTTCTGTGTCAATCTTATGCAAAACTTGCCGCTTAAACGGATATGCTGCAACTGCCATAGACCCATTCAACGTCAATATATTATCAACATAATCTTTTGCTACAAGCTCAAATGGGTATTCACTTACCTTCTCTTCACACCCAACAGGAATAAAGCATTCATAAATAACAGATCCATCCAATTCAGGAACAGCGTTAAACTCCTTAGAAAAGACCCTTACCTTTACCTGTTTTACAGGCTTATTAAACTGAATTGGAATATGAAGAATTCTTCCCTGAAATACCTTGCAATCAGTTTCCGGTCGTATAAATGCACCCTGCAAAGGCATATTGTCTACATTAAATGCAATCTGTTTAACTGTTTTATTGCGGTGATAGGTGCCATCAACTGTCTCTATCTTTAAATTATGTTTGCCCTGGGCAATCGTACGCGTAGGAATTTCTAGCGGACGATCAAATGATCTCGAACCAACTTTCACTTGCTCAGCAAGAGTGTGCCCATCAAGCCAAATACCCAAATTAGCAACTTTATATCTATGCGTCCCACATATTGAGCATGCAATATCACCAGAATAAAATCCGCCATCTTCCAAGCCAACCACTTCAACTACAGGGCACGATCGATCAAAAATATATACATAAAGCTGCCAACCGATATATAACGCTAAAAATAAACCAAAAATGTACACAAGTTTACGAACAAATGAAATCATACTTTCTCCATGCAAAACACAAATCTTATTTACAATATACTGAGTTTTATCTATAAGGTAAATCAATGGCTAAACGTACTACAAAAAATTTTTACCATTTAAGATTTTCGAACGACATACCAAATAAAAAAACCTTGCAAAAAAAGAAACAACCATGCTTAGCTCAGCATATAAAGACGGAACTAAGGAAATATAATGAATCAAGAACAATTTACCACAGCAGCACAAGAACTACTAAATAATAGCATTAGTATCGCATCAACAAGACGTAACCCAAGTTTTGTGCCTCTTCACACGGTACTAGCAGGTCTAGAAAACGATTACTGCACATCATTTTTATCACTTATGAACATTGACATCGACAAACTCAACAATATTGCAACACAAGAATTGGAATCACTTCCAAGTGTCAGCGGCGGACAATTGATGATGGATTACACAATGCAAGACTTCATTCAAGCTTGTTCCAAAGAAGCCACACAACTTGGTGACTCATTTGTAAGTATCGAAATATTTATACTACAATGGGCAACAACTCAACATCTACCCCAAAAATTACGCGCTTTCTTCAAACAGCAAGGATATACTCACGACGCAGTTCTTAAACAAATTAATTCAACGCGCCAAGGAAAAACAGTGAACGATAAACAAGCAGAAAAACAATCCGGTGCACTTAAAAAATATTGCCAAAACTTGACCGAACAAGCACAACAAGGAAAACTTGACCCAGTTATCGGTCGACATGAAGAGATTCGCCGTGTAATCCAAATCCTTTCGCGTAGGACAAAAAACAATCCAGTACTTATCGGCGATCCTGGTGTTGGCAAAACGGCAATCGTTGAGGGTCTAGCACAACGAATTATAAGTGACGATATTCCTGAAAGTTTTCGTGGCGCTCAAATTTGGTCTTTAGATCTTGGCTTATTAATCGCCGGCGCAAAATATCAAGGTGAGTTTGAAGAACGATTAAAGAGCGTGTTAAAAGAGGTAAAAGAATCTGAGCAACAAGTAATTTTATTCATTGACGAACTACATATGCTTGTTGGAACTGGACAAACAGGCTCTGGAGGAATGGACGCTTCAAATTTATTAAAACCTGCACTTGCACGCGGTGACCTGCATTGCATTGGAGCGACAACGACCCAAGAATATAAAAAATATATAGAAAAAGATGCAGCGCTAGAACGCCGGTTCCAAAAAGTTTTAGTCAAAGAACCAACAATTGAAGATACTATATCAATTTTACGTGGACTCAAAGAAAGATATGAATTACATCACGGTATCCGCATTACCGACCAAGCATTAGTTAAAGCTGCAAAATTATCATCAAAATATATTAATGATCGTTTCCTTCCAGACAAGGCAATTGATTTAATTGATGAAGCTGCTTCACTGGTAAAAATGGCAATAGATTCAAAGCCAGAAGAAATCGACCAACTCGATCGCAAAATCAGGCAACTTGAGATTGAACGTGTTGCACTAACCAAAGAAAAAGATGTACCAGAATCACAAAAACGTTTAAAAGAAATTGAAAAAGAATTAGCAGAACTGAAAGAAAAACATCAGGCACTCTTAAATCAATGGAAAGCTGAAAAGGCGCCACTTGAAAAAGTAAATAAATTAAAAGAAGAAATAGAACTAGCTAGCTATGAATATCAACTTGCTGAACGTGAAGGCAATTATGCAAAGGCATCTGAAATAAAATATGGCACCCTAGCGAAACTTGAAAAACAACTGGAAGCAGAAAAGAAAAAACTTAAAAAAATGGATCACGGACTTATCAAGGAAACAGTGGATGAAGGTGATGTTGCCACCGTACTTTCTCGCTGGACTAATATACCGGTAGACAAACTCAAGCAAGACGAAAGCAAAAAACTTTTAAATATGAAAGATATTTTGCAAAAACGTGTTGTTGGCCAAGATGAAGCTGTTGAAGAAATAACAAGCGCAATACAAATGCACCGCACGGGCATGACAGATCCAGATAGACCAATTGGTTCATTTTTATTCTTAGGACCTACTGGTGTTGGTAAAACTGAAATAGCAAAAACATTAGCAGATTTTCTTTTTAATGACCCACATCGCTTGATACGAATTGACATGTCTGAATACATGGAAAAACATTCCATTGCACGACTTATTGGATCACCTCCAGGATATGTTGGCTATGAGGAAGGTGGACAGCTAACAGAAGCAGTACGAAGAAATCCATACAGTGTCGTACTTTTTGATGAAATTGAAAAAGCACATCCGGATGTTATGAATATTATGTTGCAAATTTTAGATGAAGGACATCTTACTGATGGCCAAGGACGCAAAGTTTCATTTAAAAACTGTATAATTATCATGACATCCAATATTGGTTCACATATTATTTTGGAAGCACCAACAATCACACCAAAAGTTCGTGCAGAAATTGATAAACTATTACATCAAGCACTCAGGCCAGAGCTTTTAAATCGCATTGATGCAGTCGTTTTCTTCCATCGTCTTTCAGAAAAAGATGTGGAAAAAATCGCAGAAATACAATTTAACAATCTAAAAAAACGTTTATCGGAACAAGAAATGGAACTCTCTGTCGATAAGCATGTCATTAAAGAAGTTGCCAAGCGTAGTTATATACCAGAATTTGGAGCACGACCATTAAAAAGAGCAATACAAAAAGAAGTTATCGTTCCAATTTCGCAGTTTCGATTAGAACATCCAGAAACACAAAAAATATCTGTAACATGGAAAGATAACAAAGCCGTTGTAACAGGATTATCCTGAACAG
>CAZJVC010000002.1:24956-44702 GCA_964549515.1 uncultured Pseudomonadota bacterium
CTGAACAGACCCAGTCTTAAAATGAAACACAGGGGAAAATCTTAAATTTCCTCTGTGTTTCATTTATTCTAATTTTCTAAATCATCCAAAATATCTTGCGCTGCTTGCATATAACTATACCACCAACCCTCTAAAGTTTTCACAGCTTTTCCGGACGCAAAAAGCATCAAAGAAAAAAACAAAACCGACAAAGAAGGACTTTCGGCTTTCTGAAAAGAATTCATTAAAACAACACTAAAACTTGCACCAGCAAATGCTTCATTAAACATACTGGGAAAATACGAAAAGAAACGTTGTGAAAACGAAGTATATCTATCACACAAGCGTTTATATTTGTTTTGTAATGGATTTTCAGTATCATTCATAAATGGTCTAAGAAGCTCATCGCCTTTTTCACATTCACCTTGAACAATCAACTCACAGGCATATTTTAAATTTGATGTATAATCAAAGTCAGCGGAAATAACGTAACTATAAAAGCTCAAAAACAGGCTTAGCCTGAAAATAAACAAAAGTTTTTTACTCATCCTTTTCCTTTTTTTCCATTGGTCGCATACCATCATAAAGACACTTACCACATCCCAAGCTCCTCAATGTACCTCGCACACACGGCGGACACCCTAAGAACCAAGCTGTAAGTTCAACTACAGTTACACACACCGTACCTTTTAAAACACATAGCGTTCTTTTTGCTTGCACTTGAGGATCTTGATCAAAATATCTACTATGTTGCATTGAAGACATCATCATAGGAACAAAAAGTATAAATAAAAACTTTCTCACAAAACTCCTAACAACTTTCTAAAAATTTATCTCTCGTAAATTTCACAAATAATGAACTACCCACCTTACTAAATGGCTTTGTGAAAAAGAAAACCTAACAAAAATGTCGCTAGATCTCCCTCTATTTTTTTTCGTTCGCACCCGAAGTTTATCCTGAGCAAAAACTCTTCATGTCCCACTTTGGCACTATTAATCTTTCATACATCGGCGCATGTCATGCGCCAAGTTACAACAGGCGACAGTATTAAATGCAAGAGGAATTGAAAATGGAACAATGCACACACCAGTTTTACATGCCCATAAACTTAAAAGGGACGACAAAAAACAGCAACCTGCCTGACATAAAATACGTTCACATGGAACATTGTTATCATGATACAGCTCTTCAGGTTTTCGAGATCTATTCATAGCTCGTGTATAAAATAAAAACAATATCAAACTAAAAAATAATGCTTTGTTATGCATTTTATACATTTTTATCCTTTTCATAAGCACCTAAATGAGTTCCTGTTAATAATCGTACACAACCTGTAAAAGTTTTTGCAGTCTTATTTGTAGCAAGCCTGTATAGATCAAGGGAACACGAATGAGTTGGCGGCCCATCATAGGCAGTTACTACATAACCACAAAAGCAAACCAACGAACCCATTAACTTCAAATACGCTAAATCGCAATCACTGAACCGTGCTTCACACTGCGCCCCTGCTGCCATCCATTTTCCACCACTTGATGGCTTCTCAATCCCTTGCATATTTTCACTTATCTTACCAAGCTGATCGCTACAAGCCCAACAAAGTAATGATTGCCCTATAGACTTAAAGCATCTATTAGCAACATACCCCTCACAACTCCCACGAAACAACTCACAATCCATAGCAGAAAGAGAACAAAAGATAAAAATAAATCCTAAAAAAACACTAAAACTACTTAGACTTTTCATATTCCTCGACATTCTTCAACCTAGCACGACGTATAGCCTCAAGCGCACATGCACAACAAACTGTCCCCAGTGGACAAATCATCTCGGCAAATGGTGACGGTTCATGTTTAAAAAGGTCTCTAAAGTTACCTTGACCATCAGCTGTGGTCATTCGCACCTCAGAGTAAATAGTGCCAAAATAAGTCAATACTCCACATCCAGTGAAAGCATAGCGCAAGCAACTATCACACTTATCACCTTCCATTGGTCTAACTTCAGCATACGATGAAAGTAATACTAATGAAAAAAACATTTTGCGAATCATATTATCCTTTTATAACAGCTACAGGTTTAACTCTTACTACACGTTTTGCAATACCAGCCTCCGTTACTACACTCACCATGTTAGCAACATCTTTGTAAGCCATTGGCGCTTCCTTAGCTAGCCCTCTATCAGACTTACATCTAATAATAATACCAGAAGATTTAAGTTTCGCACGTAGCTCTACACCTTTTACCAACTTCCTTGTACCATTCCGAAAGAACCTTATTGTGTAGCAAAAAAAGAATGTGTTGCCCTTTTGCTATGAACAATTAAATCTTCTTCTATACCATCAACTTCATGACGTTCAATTTTGCCAATATTATGTGAAATGTCATATACAATTCGTACAACTATCTTGTCACCAAAAATCTTTTCTACAACTTGAACTTCAAAAAAGTGACTTCCAGAGCCCAACATTCCAACCAACGACTACCGAAAAAGTTCTTTTAACGAATCAGCTTCAACATGAAGTTGCAGATCAGCCGCATGGGAAATAACCGTAAACCCCACAACAATACTCCACCCTATAAAAATATTAAACTTGATATATAGCATATCTTAGAAGTGTTTTTTTAAATATATAAAGATAAAAAACTATAAACCATCAATCCTGTTTTAACTCAAGCTTCTTAAGTTCTTGCACAATACAACTTCTGCGCCGAAGCAAGTTCTCATATTGAACCTCACTAAATCTTGCTCGTGCTCGCGTATCTTCACACTCAGCCAATGAATTTAAGCTTTCATGCATACAAAGACCAGTTACAAAACGTACAAATAAATCTGAATATGAAAGTGATGACCCATCTCCACCTGAAAGCGCATAACATGTTGGTACCATAAACGTAGCACAACAACGCGATAACGAAGAACATCTTTGAGCTGCCGCTTCACCTTCAAGCGATTCAAGTTTCCCTGTTACTTTACATAAATCTTTTTTTAAAGATTCTTTACGCTGATCCATTGCATGAAGAGAAAGAACACTTAAAACAACCAAAAGTAATTTAAACACGACCAACCTTCAATGTTATCATTTTATTGGTATCAAGAACTCTTTTGACAGCATCTTGAACATCTTGCAAACTAACACGCTGCAACTGTTGCGCACGCATATCAAAATAATCTGACGGCAAATTATAACGCCTTAAAAATAAAAATGCTGCTGCCGTTTGTCGATATGACTCAAAGTTGTCAACCATAGAATTAACCAATGCACGACACGCTTCTTGCAACTCAATATCCGTCACTGTGTCTGCAGCTTGATTGATAACTCCAACAATAGCCTCCTCTGCCTCCTCTAGGCGATCAAGGGAAACAATTGTTTTTACTAAAGCAATGCCCGGCTGCTTTCCAGAACGTGCAAGCAATGAGCCCGAAATTGTATAAAACATACCAGTCTGTTCGCGAAGCTGAAATAAACGTGAGCTCATTGATCCAAGAACACCACTTCCAAAAACCTGATCAAAAAGTAATAACTTATCATAGTCTGCATGCTTTCTGTCTACCGAAAGCCCTGCAAATGACATCACCACCTGATCACGATTGATATAATGACTCATTGAACGACTATCAACAGAAGCTAGTGAAGGAAATTTTATATCATCAACCTCCGGACCAGACCACTTGCCAATCGTATCTTCTAGGTTTTTTTTCAACTCATCACGAGATAAATCACCAACAATAACTAATCGCGCCCCACGCGGCGTTATCATGCGCTTATAAAAATCGATTAAATCATCGCGCGTAATTGTAGCAACAGATTCACGCGTACCCAAAAGATTTTTTGTGTAAGGATGGTTTTTATATACTTCTTTTCTAATCAAGTCGTTACAAAATTGATACGGCTGATCCCAATAATCTGCAATATCTGTGTATAATCGCTTACGAACTTTTTCTACCATGCTCTCATCAAATGAAGCTTCAGCAAGAATCTCATATAATAGAGAAAAACCATGCACAAAATCTTTACTCAACATACTCAACGAGACGACGCCAGATGTTGCCGTCAATGCCATACCTTTTTGCTCAACCTGATCAGCAAGCTCTTCAGCAGAATAATGACTAGTTCCCCTTGTTAACATTTTGCTAACAAAATTACTCAATCCTTCTTTATCTGATGGATCATATAAAAAATCAGACTTTAATTCTAAAATTGCCTCGACTTTAGGTATACGATCATCATGGTAATATAAAACCTCAAGCCCATTTTCCAAAGTAAATGTTTCAGCTTTTGGATACGAAAAATTTATTAAATCTTTTGGCTCAATATCACAAACCGCACGTCCTTCTTCAACTGCCATTGTACGTGACTTACCGCGTAAAACACGCTCATCTTCTTGGTCAGAGATAGCTTGCAATACTTCCCAGTAATCCCTGTCATCCTCTTGTAATGGCAACACAAACCCCGTATGCATCAACTCTGGATTCAAGCACGTTTCAAAGAGATTTTCCAAACCATCTCTCAACTCTTCTGTTGAAATGTCTTGATATTTTAAAAGATATGATTCATCGCCTGTTGCCAAATATGTTTTACCAATGGCATACGCAAGATTTTGATTACCCTCAAGAAGAGATAAGTAGTCTGCATTAGCCTTCGCTTTTGCACGATCAATTTCCTTATCAGAAAAACCGTCTTGCAACATTTTCTGAACTTCTTCTTTTACGTGCTTTATAATTGCTGGAATATCATCAATATTCTGCGGCTGAACTTGCACAAAAAATAGTCCATGTTCAAATAAATCGTATGCAAATGATTCAACCTCAGTAGCAATGCCCAACTCATTAACAAGGCGCTTATACAAGCGAGATCCACGCCCAGAGCCTACCAACCAACTCAAAACATCCAAAACATAATCAATTTTATACACTGAGCCAGGAACCATAAACGCACACACAACAATTGGTTGCTTAACGTCACGATAAAGAGTCACCGATTTAGCTGAAAAGTCTCGCTCTAAGTAAAAATCATCCCGCTCGCTCTTTTCGCCACCCTCAATTGCACCAAATTCTTGTTCAACTTCAGCAAAAACATCTTCTGCATCAACATCCCCAACAACAATCAAGGTTGCATTTTGCGGTGTATAATGTTTCTGATAAAAACGATGTAAACTTTCAGAATCCAAGTTATACAAATCACCCTTATAACCAATAATTGGATAATTATATGGATGACCAGTAAAAATAGCGCCCATAAGCTCTTCAACAACACTCATTGTATAATTATCTTTATACATTTTGAGCTCTTGAATAACTGCCTTAAGCTCTGAGTTCAACAACTCTTCTTTAAATGTACAATTACACATGCAATCAGACAAGATAGACAACGCGTGCTTCCAATTTTGCGTTGGAAAATCAAAAAGATAGCCAGTATAATCATGTGCCGTAAAAGCATTACATGAACCAGAAAGTTTTGTAGTAATAAGATTAATATCGGATTCAGATAAATTTTTTGTTCCTTTAAAAACCATATGCTCAATTAAATGAGCCAGGCCTTTTTCCCCATCTTTTTCATGCTTTGAACCAACATTATACCAAATCTGCGCAGACACTTTAGGAATAGTGCGCACAGGAGCAACCAGCACGGTTAACCCATTTCTTAAAACACGTTTTAAAATTTTAACATTATTTGCAATCATACCATCCCAATAAAAAACAGGATTACCCTGAATAGAAAAAACAGCTATAAAAAAGGCTTTTTTGCCTATATTATAAGTATAACTCAGTATGTAAAACTAATAAAGGTGAATCATTGTATTTATATTGCACAACCTAGGTTTTATGGTACTTGCGCTCATATCGGGCATATTGTCTACTTTAAGCGGAATTCAAATACCAAATACCTTAATTCATACCTACCCAATTATAGCGTTAAATCCAAAAAATAGAGTCTTTGTATTTACGATTGCAATCCTACAATGCTTTATCACAGGAAACACATTACTTACCTCCCAAGTAAAACACTTCAACCAACGCTCACATTGGTATACAGATCAACCAGTTGATTGCATAGCGCAAGTAAGCGACATAGATTTCATAGAAAAACAACAAAAAGTAACACTCAACACCATCTTTACCAAAAAAGCATCAAAAAAATGGCTCAAGTGCAATGATAATGTCACCATTTACACCTACAAAAAAAACATTCAAGTTGGCGATCACCTCTATATACATGCAATGAAAAGCATGGCACCAACAAAAGACCTCAAAAAAATATTATTGCAGAGAAATATTGTCGCAACCAGCTTTCAAGTTAAACATATCAAAATAACACGGCGACCAACCTTTTCACTTAAACGAATCGTACACACTATAAAAAACAATATAAAAAACAGCCTACAAAAAAAATTATCCAAAACCACAAGCAATCTCTTTTTTCTGATTTTTCTGGGGAAAAAGGATGGTAAAGGAATTGAAACTCGATCCAATTTCTCTTGGTGGGGGATTATTCACTATATGGCTAGGTCAGGATTACATGTCATGCTTTTATTTATCATCATAAACACCAGCCTATCATTACTACGTTTACCACACTATATCAAAAATGTTTGCGTGCTTGCACTCTGCGTTTTATACCACATTTTAACATGGCCAAGCACCTCTTTTATTCGCGCACTAATCATTGTCATCTGCTGCCAACTTTGCAAAATCATGAAAATACCTATAAACATTACCCATCTTTTACACATAGCCATTCTTATTTGCTTGCTCTATAATCCAGCATCATTATTTGCGCTAGACTTTCAACTAACCTTCGCTCTCACGTACACACTTATCATTACAAATAAACAATTACCAAGAGTTTTTAAAAAAACAAAAACTGTTGATTATTAAAAGAAAGATTTCGTAATATATTGCAAGCAGGGATAAATAAGGGGGAATTATGAAGTCTATTGCAATTACATTACTTATATCTTTTTCTATATTATCAACAGCACACCAACAAAATGTGCGGCAATTTCATCAACTACTCGCAGAGCAGATAAAAACAATACCAGATGACTTTCGAGTTATCACTGAAAATCAACATATAACACGTGGACTACCACAAGAAACCGCCCACACACTCTTTATGGTTTATATGGCCGCCGACAATAATTTACACTATTTTGCATGGAACAACATTAAACAGATGGCATCTATAGGATCAAATAAAAACTTAAAAATTGTAGTGCAACTTAACGAGCCAGGAAACAATAAAAAAACCCAACGCTATCTTATTGAAAAAAACAAAGCAATATTATTAAATGAAAAAGACATTAATGCAGGAAAAAAATTAAACACGGGCGATCCACAAACACTGATAGACTTCTGCACAGACACAATTAAAAAATTCCCAGCGCAACACATCGTTTTAAGTCTATGGGACCATGGAAGCGGCTGTCTCGACCCACTAAAAGCAAAAACGGCAAATCTTCAAGAACTATTCCAACTCAACCCAAGCGACATGATGCTTGAACTAAACAGAGATTGTGAATTTATAAATCGGATAGACACTGGCGACTGCCGCGGAATCTGCTTCGACGAAACATACAACTCATATCTTTCAAATCAAAAATTAGATTATGCACTCAAAACTATTTGTACAAAAACACAACGCAAATTCGATATCATCGGCCTTGATGCATGCATGATGCAAATGGTTGAATTTGGCACGCTACTACAACCATACACAACATATATGGTTGGCTCACAAGAAGTTGAACTTGGCGCAGGATGGAACTATAAATATGTTCTAACCCCATTTTCACAAGGAGTACTTAGCCCAGAACAACTCTCAAAGCACATCGTACAATGCTACCAAAAAACATACTCACGCATTACCCACGATTACACATTATCTGCAGCAAACCTTCAACTTCTACCAGGGTTAACAAAAAACATAAACGAAACGAGCACGCTGCTAATGGACTGCCTCAACAGACAACAACAAAAATCTGTAAAGAAAACTCTTTTAACTTGTAGAAGTAAAAAGTTTTGCACATGCTTTGACGAACCATCATACATAGACCTAGGCAACTTCTATCAAAACATCCTTGCACGCGTTGACGAATTTAAAATAAGCGGAAACAAAAACATAATCCAACAAATAAAAGATAAACTCAATGAGGGAACATCACTTATAAAAAAAATAATCATCGACAACGTAAAAGGAAAAAACCTAAAAAGAGCAACCGGCCTCTCCGTTTACTTCCCAGAAAAACGCCTACACCATTCATATGCAAAGGCGCCATTTGCAACAAAAAAATGGATCGACCTTGTCCAGCTCTTTATAACAAAAAGTGAGACACCTTAAAGCCACGATAGACAACGCTTGAACTAAAACTTCAAAGCTAAGCCTCGGGAATTAATTCCCGAGGCTTTACCATGTCAATTCAAATATCTTTTAATTGTGTTAGTATTTTTAGTAAAAACTAGGACAAAGTGAATCTAAACCAACAGAAACTTACACATATTTACGAAGAACATAAAAATAACCCACAATCTCCACTTTTCGTTGACGGAAACACTAACATTGTTTTTGGCGAAGGCAACCCAAACGCACTTTTAATGTTCATTGGAGAAGCCCCAGGACGAGACGAAGACATTCAAGGGCGCCCATTCGTTGGTCGTTCCGGAAAGCTTCTCGATAAAGCGTTAAAAGAATGCAACCTTGAGCGCAAAGATGTATATATCACCAACATAGTAAAAACACGCCCGCAAAACAATCGCACCCCAAACGAACAAGAAATAAACAAAAGCTGGCCAACCCTAAAACAGCAAATAGAGATAATTCAACCAAAAATAATTTGCACGCTCGGCGCAAGCGCCACAACAACATTCCTCAAAAAACCAATCGGTATATCTAAAATTCATGGATTTGCGATACCATACGAAAACACAATAGTCATTCCAATTTATCACCCCGCCTACATCCTTCGCGACCCACGACGATACCAAGGTTTTCTACAAGACTTACAATTTGTATCGAAAACTGTAAAAAATATAGCGAAATAAGTTCACGCTGAATCTTTTTCTCACAAAGTTTCAATCTTTTCAATGTGTAACAAAAAAAAGGGGATGCGTCCTCCTAAAAAAGGTATCGAAAGGAAAACAATAGACGAATATTTCTTGTAGAAAATAAAAACATTTCCAACGTAAAGATTCAAGAAAAAAATAATCAGTATTTTTTCTATGCAGATATATTGTGGATAACTTTGTGGATAACCTGTTGATAACCTGTTGATAACTTCTTCGCTGCCTTGCTAATCGCCCTCCCAGCAGACATATAGGAAGCTCGGCTCTTGGTATCTCCCTGTAGGACATTGGTTTGAAGAGGTTAAAAAAAGTTATCCACAAGTTATCAACAGGTTATCCACAAAAATTTTACACCATCAAAGGAGCGTCCTGGAACGGGGATTGACTTTTAAAAAGGCGAGTTATCCACAAAAATCCTTGAGCTTATTATTATCTTATATATTAAATATATATATAATATTAATTAAGCTAAAAAGATGCGGGCTTTTTTTTGGTGTTACTTTTATTTTTTTTAACTTCTGCTACAATAAGTAATAACTAAGCTGATGATCAAAAAATTCTAGATTAAATATAAAGGTTGCTGTGGGTCTAACAAGAGTTATCGAGGAGCTCGTTGATGAACGGGATCTCGATCGAGCCATACTGGCGGACATTATTATTGAAGGAATGCTTGCAGGATATAAAAAAAGATATCCTGAGCTAGACTTGAAGGTTGAATTTGACAAAAGTTCTGGAAAGCTTGATGTGAGCATTCAAAAAGAAGTGGTCTCTCGTGTTGAAGATGAAGATATCCAGATTAGTCTGCGCAAAGCTCGCAATCTAAATTCAAAAATTGATGTTGGTAAAAAGATTTGGCTACCTTTTGAGAAACCAATTGGTCGCGTAGAGATTTTAAAAGCCAAACAAGTTATTGCGCAACGAATTCGCGCAGTAGAGGCGCAGGGCGTATATGATAACTTCAAAGACAAAAAGGGCTCAATTGTCCAGGGTGTTGTCTATAAAGGTGAACGGGGAGGAACCCTTGTCAAACTTCAGGACTCGCTTGCGTTTTTGCCTAACTCACTGTCCATTCCAGGAGAACCTTTGCAACTTGGATATCCAGTTAAAGCTTTACTGAAGGATGTTTTGGAGGAACCTTGCAACGAAAACCAGTTGATAATTGATAGATCCTCGGACATGTTTTTGAAAAAACTTTTTGAGTCAGAAATTCCCGAGGTTTTTGAAGGCCTTGTGGAGATTCAAAAGATTGTGCGTGATCCTGGGTACAAGTCTAAGGTTGTTGTTGGCTCGAATGATGTGAATATAGACCCAGTTGGGACATGTGTTGGTGTTGGTGGCGCTCGTATTAAGCCGATATTAAAAGAGCTGGGTGGCGAAAAGATTGATATAATCTTAAGCTCTAGCAACAAGGAAAGCCTTGTGCGTGGATCGCTTAAGCCTGCAGAAATAAATAGGGTTGAGATTCTTAATGATGTGGCGCGCGTTTGGCTTAATGATGATCAGCGCTCGTTGGCTATTGGTAAAATGGGCAAAAATATTACGCTCGCATCTAGGCTTGTAGGTCTAGGTATTGAGCTTGTTGAAAATGATATAAACGATGGGCAGGATTTGGTAATAGATGAAAAATTCAAAGAATGAAGACGCGACGCTTGTAGTCCGGTCAATGACTGTTGGCCAACTTGCAGATAAGATTGATGTTCCTTCGGGAGAGATTATTTTATATCTTTTGCGTAAAGGTGTTGTTTGCGGGAAAAATCAGGCCTTGTCTGAAGATCTTGTTGCGGAGCTTGCTCGTCATTATGAGTTTGATACTGTTGTTCCTCAGGTTGAACAGGAGGACGGTGTGTCCTCTGTTACTGTTTCGGAGGGCAAAGAGAACCGTGCGCCGGTTGTTGTTGTTGTTGGACATGTTGATCATGGCAAGACTACTTTACTTGATTACATTCGTAGAACGCGTGTTGCCTTGCGAGAAAAAGGGGGAATTACGCAGCATCTTGGTTCGTATAAAGTTACCACACCCCAAGGTGAGGTTGTCTTTTTAGATACGCCAGGACATGAGGCGTTTTCGTTGATGCGTTTGCGCGGTGTAGGAGTTGCCGATATTGTTGTTTTGATCGTTGCCGCAGATGACGGTGTTATGCCACAAACTGTTGAAGCTATTAATTTTGCAAAAGAAGTTGGCGTGCCAATTGTTGTGGCCATTAACAAGGTTGACAGGGTTGAGCCTGCTCGTTTAGAGGAAATAAAAACTCAACTTTCAAAATATGATTTGCTGGTAGAAGATTGGGGTGGCGAGGTCATCTGTGTTCCTATTTCTGCTAAGGAAGGCACCGGTGTTGATAAGTTGCTTGAAATGATTGGTTTGCAGTCAGAGTTGTTAGAATTAAAGACAAGTAAGTCTGGTCCGGCTGTTGGTTACATTTTAGAATCAAAGATAGAGCGCGGTAGAGGTTCTGTTGCTACAATTATTTTGCAATCAGGATCGGCGAAAATTGGCGATTATTTTATTGCTGGAGCCGTGGTTGGAAGAATTAATTCTATTATAGATTCAAATGGCTGTAAGCTTAACGTGCTTGAGCCAATCAATCCTGCACAAGTTGCGGGATTTACATCTTTGCCACAAGCTGGAGATCGCTTTAGTGTTGTTTCGTTTGACGAATATAAAAAGGTACGGTCTGGTAAGGTGGTGGCTAGGATCGTTGGGGCTCCTGTTTCCAGTGGTGCTAGCGTCGAAGATTCCATCAAGGTTCTTGTTAAGGCTGATACAAACTCGTCAAAAGAGGCTATTGTTTCGGCTATTGATAAACTTTCAAAAAGTGAAAAGAAGAATGTTGTAGTTGTTTTTTCTGGGGTTGGTGCAATTACAGAAAGTGATGTAGATCTAGCGTCGACAGTCAAGGCGCTTGTTTATGGTTTTGGTGTTAAACCTGAACTTCATGTGCAAGCGTTAGCTAAAAAACTTGGTGTCGTTGTTTCTTCTTTTTATGTTATTTATCACCTGTTGGACGATATTAAAAAATTGATTGAAGCGTCACGTGAGCCGGAAAAAATTGAGAAAAAAGTTGGAGAGGCTACCGTGCTCAAGGTCTTTAAGATTAAGGGTTCGGTTATTGCTGGTTGTTATGTCAACAGTGGAAAAATTGTAAAAGGTGGCAAGATTGTTGTTTTGCGTGGTAAAAATAAGGTCGCCGAGGGCACTATCAAAACGCTTCAAAAGGAGCGAAGAGCAGCTAAAGAGGTAGCCACTGGTTTTGAGTGTGGCTTTGTTGCACCAGGCGTTGATGATGTTCAGGTTGATGACCGTGTGGAGTGTTTCATCGAGGAGATAAAAAATAAATAGTATAGAGGGGTTTAATGGAACTTCTTTTAAGATTTTTATTTGTTTTTTTCTTGTCTTTTTTTATAACATTTTATTTGGTTCCCTTGTTTTCAAAGGTTGCCCTAAAGTTTGGCATTGTTGATTGTCCTGATGGAAGGTTGAAGAGGCATAAATATCCAACACCATATTTGGGTGGTATGGCAATTTTTTTAGGATTCTTAGTATCCATTTCTCTTGTTTTGCCTTTTGAGCACCAGTTTTTTTTATTTATTTTTGCTTCAATATTGTTGCTTTTTATTGGGCTTTTTGATGATTTAATTGTTTTGACGCCAGCACAAAAGTTTTTTGGACAGTTTGTTGCAGTTTTGTGTTATTTAAAATCTGGGTTTTATTTAAAAGTTTCTTTTTTTAGCAATTTTTGGAACATTGGCCTTTCAGCCTTTTGGTTTTTATTGTTTATCAATGCATTTAATTTAATAGATATTATGGATGGATTAGCCGTAACTATAGCTATAGGAATGACTGTTTCATACTTAATTTTTTCAATCATTATGCATAATTATATTTTTTCTTTGTTATTGTTAGCCCTACTTGGTTCTTTGTGCGCGTTTTTTTGGTTTAATAAGCCTCAAGCGAGAATTTATTTAGGCGATTCCGGCTCATTGTTTATTGGTGGTTTTTTAGCGTCAATGCCATTTGCGATAAGTTGGAGTGAATATAATGAGTCTGGCTATTTTATACCATTAATTATTTCGGCAATTCCGCTTGTTGAGATTGGGACTTTGATTTTGGTTCGCACGTATAAGAAAATTCCATTTTTCTTTGGGAGCCCTGATCATTTTGCTATTTTTTTACAAGAAAAAGGGTGGAGTAAATATAAAATTCTTTTTTTGTGCTTTTTGTTGTCATTTCTTTTCTTACTTTTTTCTCTTCTGTTTTTTTACTTATATATAAACCTTGCGTTTTTGTTGCATTGTTGCATTGTTTTTGCATTTCTATGGTTTTTATCGCTGGTTTAGCAATGATTTTTATGTTGCTTTTTGTTTTTTTATTAATTTGTTAGTTGTTTTTTCTTGAAAAACCCCTGTTTTTAACCTTTTCTTGTTGTTGCATTTTATTGATCATGAGATTTAATTTTTTGTAGCTATAATTGATAGTGTTCTTTGACCTTTATTGGTTTTTGGTTTAGAGCACTGCTTAATTAAATGGGTAGGAATATTTTTTAATATTCTTGCCCATTTAACCTTTTAGGGGCTGTTTACGTGGTCTTGTTTAGAATTGTGGATTGTTTATAAGATCTATCATGATTTTGATATTAGAGCGATCACATTCAAATCCATTTTCCTTTGGTGTTTCTAGAATTTTTGGAATTGTATCAAGTCGTGAATCGTTTAAGAGCAGATTGAAGGCTTCTAGCGGAATTTTCCCACAATCTAGGTGGTCATGTCTGTCTATATGAGATCCGCGTTCAGTTTTTGAATTATTAATGTGTATGATGCTTAAATTTTCAAGACCAAGCGTTTGGTTGAGGTTGTTTAACATGGTTGTGTATGTTTCTTGTGTATCGAATTGGTAGCCTGCAGCGAATGCATGGCAGGTATCAAAACAAAATTTAATTTTTTCTTGTCTTTTAATGTTTGCTGTTATGTCGCGCAGTTCTTCAAATGATGAGCCAATTGTTGAGCCTTGTCCGGCCATATTTTCTAAAGCGAGGTTGCACGGCCCGTTGTATTTTTCAAAAGTCCTATTAATATTTTGAGCTATTTTTTTTATTGTTTCTGATTCAGGATAATTCTGTTTTGTTTTGTTTGGATTTGAGCCGGGGTGCAAGACGAGTTGTGGGATATTTAGTTCATCACATCTCATTAGTTCTTCGATAAGGCTTTTTATGGATTTTTCAACAAGTTCTTCATTGGTTGAACCTAAGTTTATGAGATAGCTTGCATGGGCGGTGACTGATAGTATATTGAATGTTTTTTGGGTAATTTTAAATAGATCTGTTTGTAGTGGTGATAATTTTTTTGCGTACCATTGACGATTACTTTTGGTAAAAATTTGAATAGCTGTGCATCCTAGTTTTGCACCGAGATCTAAGGATTTTTCTAATCCTCCTGAAATTGGCATATGTGCACCAATTAAGAGGGTTTTGTTTGTAGGTGTACGTTGACAATTTGACATGAATAGGTACCATATAATTGTTTAGAAATATGAACTTGCTTATTCTTTTAAGGCTAAGCCTGTTTTTCAAAGTTCTTTTCTGAGTGTAACATTAATCTATCTAACAGGTATTTGATAAAATGAATCAATTCTTTCGTAGTCTCCATATAGTATTACAATTTTTTGTATTTGCATCAATTTTTGCTGGTCGCCAGGCAAATCTTTTAAGATATGAAAAAGGCGATTTCCTTTTTGATTTTAAAGCGGATCAAAAGACCGAAGTTTTTTATGTAAAAAATGGTGAATATTTTAGTGGTAGTCCGTTGGATCAATGGGTTTATGCTCAAAGTACGTGGGATTTTACTACACACACACGAATTGGTAATTCTTTGACGTCTAAACTTACTTTGCGCAATAAAGCTAAATGGGGTAACACTCGTTCAATATTTGCAACAACTGAACGTTTAAAAATAGTAGATTTTTATATTAGTGGCCACAACCATAGTTTTAATAGGCTTTTACCTTGGTTAAGGAAGGCATGGTTGCGTGTTTCGGTTAATGATGCTTTTGGTGTAAAATCCGATGGCAAACATTATTTAAAGTTTGGTGTTTTTCCGTATGAGGTTGGGCGCGGAATTTCTTTGGGTAGTGCATATGCTATAACGCCAGGGGTTTTAGGTTTCTTTTCAGATAATACAATTGATCAGTATGCATTTGGTGCGTCATTGCGCGGTGATATCCGATCTGATGGTTCATTGAAGTATGATGTTTATACAGCACTGTTAGAAAACTCATCTGGAAGTTTTTCGCAAACAACTGAGGTAGTTAATACTAATAGTGTTAGCTCTCCAAGTATTTATCGTGGCTTTGGAGATATCAATAGTTTATTGGTTGGTAAATTGTTTTTTAAAGCTTTCGAAACTAAGAGTTGGGGTTGTTTAACCTTTGAGCCATATGTTGTTTATGACTGGGTTCCTGCACAAAAAGTTGAGGTTAATTCTGACGCAAATGTTAAGCTTGGAACATTTGGGGCTGCTGTTGAATATGTAAATGATAAATATGAGTTTGGTTTTGAGTCAGCCTTTAACTTTGGTCGTCAATATGTAAAGGCGTGGGATAGAAATACAGTCCTTGCGGTTCGTGATGCAGATACTGGATATCTTAAAGAGGCGTATAACAGTGTTTATACTGATGTAAATTTAACTACACGGGCAGCTGTAACTGATGCAAACAAGGATGTTGTTGATAATCAATCAATCAAAGGGCCTGCGTTTAATGGTCAGCGGATTGGAACAAGTGATTTATATAATAGTCTGTATCGTTTTAGGCCTGGTTATGCAAACAAATTTGCTGGTAACATGTTTGTGGTTGATGGTACTTATTACTTTAAACCAGATATTTTAAGTGTATCGCTAGCTGGTGGTTGTGCCAGTGGGGACGAGCACCCAAATATTGTTTTGGATGCGCCAGAAGACACCGAGCGTAACTCAACATATGGTGGATTTATTGGTTTACAGGAAATTTACTCCGGTAAGCGTGTGCGCTCTGTTTTTGTCATTGGTGGTCAACGTATTGTTCGGCCATTGTCGTCACCTGAATTACGCATTATGCGTGAGCGACAATTGTATGCTGTGAATGTTTCTGGTTTTTCTAATCTTGTTTATGCGGGTGCTAATGTTTCGTGGACACCCTCCAAATATGAGAAAAAATTAAAGTTAAGCTCTAATGCACTATATTATTGGCAAGATAAAGCTACCGATAGGTATTGCCTGGCGTTAAAGGGCAGCGATACAAGTACGGATTTAGATTCTTCTGCGAGTAAGGCATTGGGGCTTGAGATTAATTTATTTTTAGATGTAAAGTGGCTCGAGAATTTTAAGGGTTTTATTGCAACAGCATTTTTTGTTCCTGGAAAGCATTTTGAGGAAGTTATTGGCAAGCCAGTTAATGCTGCGCAGCTTGCAGAAGTGACTCGAAGTGATCGTTATGGTATTGATTATAATCGTTATCCATTAATTAATAATAAAGTTGCATATTTGTTAAACGCAGGTTTCCAGTACTTGTTTTAGGTGAAATGTGAAAATTCAAAAACGCACAGTTATGTGTGGTGAAATTGACAAGACGTTCGTAGGTAAAGATGTATCTGTTGCTGGATGGGTTAATAAGCGCAGGGATCATGGCGGTTTAATTTTTATTGATTTGCGTGATCGCTCAGGATTAGTTCAGGTTGTGTTTAATCCTGAAAAAAATAAAGAGCTTCACGATAGTGCGCAAAGTTTACGATCAGAAGATGTTATAGCGGTAACTGGCATTGTTGTTGAGCGTGGTGCCGGTAACATTAATAAAGATCTTGCAACTGGTAAAATTGAAGTTAAAGCTGAAGCGTTACAAATTTTAAATAAAGTTGCTTCATTGCCGTTTTCGGTTGAAGAATCAGCTAGGGTTGATGAGGAGTTACGCTTAAAATACCGTTATATCGATCTTCGCCGGCAAGAAGTTTTTAATCGCTTGAAATTACGCAGTGATGTTGAGTTTGCTATGCGTGAATTTTTGCAAAAAGAAGGTTTTCTTGATGTGGCGACACCAATTTTGACTAAGAATACACCAGAAGGCGCACGCGAATTTGTTGCACCAGCTCGTGCACAGCCAGGAAAGTTTTATGCATTACCGCAATCGCCGCAGCTTTATAAACAACTTTTAATGGCTGGTGGCGTTGATCGTTATTATCAAATTGCGCGTTGCTTTAGAGATGAAGCATCGCGCGCAGATCGCCAGGTTGAATTTACGCAGCTTGATCTTGAAATGTCTTTTGTTGATGAAAAGGATGTTCAAGATAAAGTTGAAAAAATGCTCAAATTTGTTTTTAAGCGTGTTTTTAATAAGGATCTTGCTATTCCGTTTGCCCGTATGCAATATGATCAAGCGATTGCTGAATATGGCAGTGATAAGCCTGATGTGCGCTTTGATTTAAAAGTTAAAGATTGTACCGAGTTATTCAAAGATTTAGGAATTAAATTTTTAGATAATATTTTTAACAATAGTGGAAAGATTGGTGCGTTAAAGGTTTCTCATTCTTTTAGTCGGTCTGAATTGGCCAAGCTTGAACAAAAAATGAAAGAGTTTGGGGCTTCAGGATTATTGTGGATTAAAATTGGCGAGAGTATTGAGTCGCCTATTGCAAAGTTGTTGCCCGAAGGATTCAAGGAACGCTTAATGAGTTCATTGAACGCTCAAGATGGTGATACAATTTTGTTAGTTGCTGGTGACTACAAAGATACTTGGTCGATTTTAGGGCGCTTGCGCGTTGAGTTAGGTGAATCACTTAATTTGTATGATAAAAACGAGAGAGCATTTTTATGGGTAACACAGTTTCCATTATTTGAATATGATGAAGAAACAAAAACATATGTTTCCATGCACCACCCATTTACACAACCCGAACCAGGTTGGGAATCCATTGATAAAGAAAAAATTAAAGCTAGAGCCTACGATTTAGTTTTAAATGGTGTTGAACTTGGCGGTGGTTCTATTCGTATTCATACAGATGAATTGCAATCAAAAGTTTTTGACATGTTAAGCATCAGTAAAGAAGATGCGCAAAAGCGTTTTGGCTTTTTGCTCGAAGCTCAAACATTAGGTTTTCCCCCTCATGGTGGATTAGCAATTGGCTTAGATCGTTTCATCATGTTGTTAGCTGGTTGTGATTCAATTCGTGATGTTATTGCATTTCCAAAAACTGCTCGTGGATATGATCCGCTCATGAATGCGCCAACAGAATTAACAGCTGAAGAACTTGCTGAGTATGGCCTAGAGCGTAAAAAGGATAAATAATAGTTATACAACTATAATGATATGTAGTAGCTTGTTGGTGATATAGCACAAACTAATACATATTATTTGGGTGAGATTTTATCATGAAAATAGCTGAGATTCATGGGTATGAAGTTTATGATTCACGTGGTCTTCCCACGATAGCATGCAATCTTGTTCTTGATAATGGCATGTACGTAACGTCAATGGTTCCATCAGGAGCTTCGACTGGTAAACATGAAGCATTAGAATTGCGTGACGGTGGTGAACGTCTTTTTGGTAAGGGTGTTAAAAAAGCAATTGAAAATATTCATGAAAAAATTGCGCCTGCCTTAATCAACAAAGAATTAGATGCCATTGAGATGGATCGTATTATTATAAATCTTGATCCTACTATTCAAAAAAAAGTTTTAGGTGCTAATGCAACTCTCGCAGTGAGTATGGCACTTTTTCGTGCGCACGCCATGATTTTGAGTATGGAGGTCTATGACTTCATTGCACAAACGCTTCGTTTTGATGAAATTTCGATCCCTGTGCCATTAATTAATGTTATTAATGGCGGAAGTCACGCTGACAATAATCTTTCGATACAAGAGTATTTAATCATTCCTTTTGGTGTTTCATCATTTGCTCAAGCGATGGAAGTTTCTAGTGAAATTGTTCAGCGGCTTGGTCTGTTATTAAAGCAAGCGGGAAAAAATACGTATACGGGTGATGAAGGTGGATTTGCACCGTCCTTTAGTTCGAGTATTGAACCGTTAGATTTTATTGTGCAAGCAATACATGATGCGGGATATGATAGTTCAACGGTTGGACTAGGATTAGATGTTGCCGCTTCTGAATTTTACGATGAAGAAAAAGAAAAATACCTTTTTGATGGTGAGCTGTATACGAGTGAGAAGTTAATTGATTTTTATAGTGCGCTTATTAAAAAATATCCACTTCTTTATATTGAAGATGGTTTAGCACAAGATGATTGGAAATATTGGAAAGTGTTTAAAGATTCTTGTGGTGAATTTGTGCGTATTATCGGTGATGACTTGCTTGTTACAAATCACGAACGCATTAAGTATGCAATTGAAGAGGATGCTGTTGGCGGTGCAATTATTAAACCAAATCAAATTGGGACGGTAAGTGAAGCATTGCAGGCAGTTTTGTTGTGTCAAGAAAATGGTTTGACGACAGTAGCATCTCACCGTTCAGGTGAAACTTCCGATTTTTTCATTGCAGATTTTGCTTTGGGTGTAAATGCGCAGTACATCAAATGCGGTGGCTTGCATCATTCTGATCGACTTGCCAAATACAATCGCTTTCTACAAATCGAATATCTTAAGCAGGTATCACTTTTTTGAAAATGGATTTTTTTGATTTTGTAGCAATGATTTTAACTTATCCTTATGTGCTTTGTGGGCAGCCTTTTTA
>CAZJVC010000002.1:44802-51914 GCA_964549515.1 uncultured Pseudomonadota bacterium
TGTTTAGGTGAGACCTGTTTAGGTTGCGTTTTTGTTTTTGGAGTAGGTTTTTTCGTTTGTTTTTTTCCAGTATCGCCAGTCATTGATTGTGTCCAAACGCCGCGATCAGCATAAAACTCTAGAGCTTGTCCAAGCCAAGTTCCTTCTTCTGGGTGGAAGAGAAAGTTTGTGACAGGATCTTGCAAGCATTGGAAATTTTCTTCACGTTTAATCTCTTCGTCGGGTGGGCATGCGAAATTCAATGTATCACTTCTAAATTTTTTTGATGCAAAATTAATTTTTTCTTTTGTAAATTTGTTAACTTGTTTTCCGGTCGCAGAGAATGGTGCAATTCGAGTTGGTGAGATAAATATCATCAGATTGCGATGATCGTGGTCAGCTTTTTGGTTTTTAAAGAGGTATCCAATTAATGGTATGCGTTGCAAGATAGGGCTGCCAGCTAAACTATCTTTTATTTCGATTTCAGAAATTCCACCAAGAATTAAGACTTCTTTGTGTTCTACGTTTGCATTGGTAACAACCGTGCGCTTCCGCATTTCATTTGCACCCTCAATTGAAGATGGTCCTACAAAATAACTTGAGTTAACTTCAATTTCGAGGTTGATATTGTTGGCTGGTTTACTGATACGTGGACGGATGTGTACTAATGTTGAAGCAGTCATTGGTTCGAATTTTACAACGGCTGTACCGCCTTTACTTTGATCTTCTACTGCACCACGAACCATGCGCGTTTCCTTTTGAAGGATATTAGCTTGTTCATTATTGCGTGCGACGACAAATGGTTGCGAAACAATTTTTGTATCACTAAAATTTCGTAATAGTGAAAGAATAATACTCATACCATTATCATCTTTAAATGAGAAGATTGTGCTTCCAGCAGGTGCGCTAGTGGCAAGATTGTATCCACCAGGTTGTTGTGATAGTAAGTCTGCTTCTATACCAGCTTTATTATCGATAGTTGTATCTTTTGAAATGTCTCCATAGTCTAATGAAGCCTTTCCTAGTTGTGCACTTTGCCATTTTAGTTCATGAAGATTTTTATCATTGTTGATTCTACGAATTTGTGAACCAAGCTGGTTTGCTGATTCTATTGTCATATCTACGATAAGAACTTCGATTGCAACTTGCCATTGTTCTATATCGAGATCATCAATAAGTTTATTGAGGATCTTCCAGTCTTTTTGTGTGCAAGCAATGATCAGGTTGTTGCCACCACTAATAGGAGCCTGCTTTTCACCACCATTTGTTTCAAGTTTTGCTCCGATGTCTGAAGTGTCTTCTGTAAGTTTACGTTCCTCGTATTCCATTTTTTGTTCTTTTTCAGCAACAACAATAACACCACTTAGTACTTTTTCTTTTACTTCACCAGAAGATTGTGCCTCTGTATTTTTTTTCTCTATAAGGTTGGTTAATGTTTTTTCAAATTTTTCTGCATTGAGATATTGTAATGGTTTAACATGAAGGACTGTTTTTTCAGCATCAACTTTTTTATCGAGATATTTGTGAATAAAATTTTTGACCCGTTGAACAGAATCATATAATCCAAAAACGGCAACAGAATTAGTTTGGCTAATTGTTACAATGCGAGTGCTAGAAGAAAAATACGACTTACTTTCTTGTGAAGAGTCTGAGACTAGTGGAGGAAATCTGAATTGATCGTCTTCACTTTTTTTAGGAATTAGGTCATTAATAATTTTGACAATTGCTTGTGCGTTTGTGTGAAAAATTGGGATAACTTCGATGCTTTCTCGGAAGCCATTTTGATCGAGCTCACGAAGTATGTTCATTACACCTTGAATAATATTGGATTTGCTTGTTATGAGTAGGGCATTGTAGGTGTCGTTTAAATCAAAAAAATTTGTGGAAGTTGTTCCTGGGAGCATGTCCTTTAAAATAATGTTAAGATTTGTTTTTGCTGCGGTTTCTTTAAGATTTATATTTTGGAAGTAATAAAGATAGCGAATGACACAGTCACTTTTTGGCAACAATTCTGAGTCAAGGTTTACATATAATGGCATAGCTTCTTTGTTGACTGTAGCACTTGGCTTTATTGTGTAAAGATTGCTTTGATCCTGAACGACGGAAAAACCTGCTACATCAAGCATTGTTATAACCATTTCCCAGGCATGAGAGACTTTTATTTTATGACTAATTTTAAAGGTAACCTTTGTTTCTACCAATTTTTTTTGTTCAGTTGGTGTGCCAGGTAAAATTATGTTTGCTTGTTTATACGCAGCTATTCTATTGATAATTTCATTGAGTGGATCTTCCTTTAAATTAAAATAAATAAGCGGCTCTTCGTTGTTAGTTGTTTGTGTATTAGCAAGGAGAACTGTACTGATAAAAAATGTTAATAATAAAATAATATTTTTTTTGTTCATCCTTATTCCGTTTCTTCAGATGTTTCTATTTTTTGTTGCAGGGTAGTTATTATGATTTGGACATCAATTGTTGCCTGTTTTTTAGATTTGGTAATATCTAAATTTTTAATATCAATTCTATTATTTTGCTCAAGCTCTTGGAGTAAGTCTACCAATTGCTTCATGTTAAGGTTTACAAAATCTGCTTCCATGCGAACCTGTTCATATCCTTTGGAGCGCAAGTGTTCTAAATCATTAATGGAAAGGGGGTATGCTTTGAGATTTTTAACTAGATCGAGTTGTTTTACTGTCTGTTCGATATATTCACCTAGTTTAAATTTTTTATCTTGAGCAATAATTTCTTCTACGTGTGCCCGATGTTTTTTTAATACTTCATTTTTTTCTAAAATTTCTTTTATGCGCATTCTATTGTCATTAATATTGATCATTTCACGTTTTAGTTTTCGAATACCTTTAAACTGTACGTAGAGCATGAGACTGAATAGTGCAATGATGGTAAGTACGCTTCCAAGCAATAGTTTTTTAAATTGGTTGCTATCAAGTTCCCAGAAAAAGTTAACAACTTTTGTTACTACCTTATTCATGACCGCTCCTCACCTTCATTTTTGATAATGAGTTTTACCTCAAACTTAGGTTTTTGTGGTACCGATATTAACTTAAATAGCTTTGATTCATTCAATTCTTCTTCGAACGTTTTTAGAGCTTTGTAGTCGCGAACTTGGCCGATAAGGGTAGTATTTTCTTTGTTCATGATTAATTTTTTAAGATCGAGTCCGATACCTTCTCTATCAATACGTACACACAGGTCTTGAAGATATTTTAAGAATGAGTATTTAAATTTTCCGGCGAAGCCTTCCCAGATTGCCTCTTCCTCATCCAATTTTTGCTGCGCGTTTTCAACTGCGGTTGCAAGATTTCTATCAGCGATATCAAATTCTTGTGTTAACTCACTAAGGGCACTTTGTTTTGCGCGATTAATTTTTTTGCGTACGCCAGATTTTTGTATATACCCATAACCAATTAGCAATCCAAAAAATAATATAGTCATAAAAAATGCGGTAAAAAGCTGTTGTTTTAATAATATTTTTGAATGTTCCAAGTCAAGGGACTGTAGCAAGTCAAAGGAGGCGGCAGGGGCAAATGGATATGCTGCTCCGAGCGATATTACATTAATGAGAGGTATTTTGCTTACAACCGCTTTTATATTTAATTGTTTGGATACCAGGTCGTTGGTTGTAAAAAACTCTGTTGGAATTGAGAGCATTTTGCTTAAGTATTCGTCAAATTCTTTTATATGAGTTCCGCGTGTGATTAGGATTATTTTTTTTGGTACTACATAATTTGTTATTTGAGCTGAGAATGCGTCGAGTGTAAAATTTATTTGTTTCGAGAATTGAGTGAGTACTGCTGTAATAGCTTTGTTTATATCAGCAGCATCAGTTTTTGCAAAACCGAATCGTAAAATATGTTCGAGAATTTTTGATGGTGTTGATTTTGTTTTTTCGGCAATATTTTTTGCTATTGTATTTAGGCCATAATTAATTGAACGAATAGCGAGTAATTCATTGTTGATAGTATAGGAAATTGTTGTGTATTGAAATCCTATATCTAGTAGTGTTGTTGCTTCCGTGAAGTTTTTATATTTAGGGTGAATGGCATACAAATTATATAATGCAAAAATATCTATAGTAATCGTCTTTATGGGAAATTGAGCTTTTTCTAATAAATTCAGATAATATGTAATATCTTTTTTCTGTACGATACCAACTAGTATGGTAGATTTTTTCGTTTCTTTATCTTGTTTTGTTATAATAAAATCAAAAGCAATGTCGTGAATGCTAAACGGAATTTGTGGATCAAGTTCATAAGGTAGAACTTGTTTGATTTTTTCTTTTTCCAGGAAGGGAAAACTGAGTTCCTTAAAAATTGCGATATTGTTAGGAAGTGACAACTTTACATGGCACGAGCCTGTTTTTTTGTGTAAATCATTTAAGGCACTTATCGTGCTTTCTTCAGCTGTTTCATTTTCTTTTTTAATGACAGGGACATAGTAAAAATCTAGAATAGAGGCTTTTTTTCCGGATACCTTAATCTTTGTTCCAGCCAATGATGTTTTAGTTATTTCAAGACCAAGATATGTTTGGTCAAAAATAAATGAGCCGCGGATTTGCTCTGGAAGGAATAAGTTTTTTATCATGTGACTTTTCCCTTCTCATTAGCAACCGACTTTATAATGGTGTTGTGATGAGGGGATTTTTGTTCTTGTTTTTTCTTTATCTTTTCTATTCGCTTTGTTCCCTTGTGAAGGAAGTTTTCGATGTCTGTGCTCATATCTGTATCAATAGGTTTGAAGAACCATTTATAGATTGGATCGCGCTCGCTTGTTTCATAGCGATTTTTCATGGCTGTAGAAATGCCTTCCATGAAGGCAGCTTTGTTTTGTGTATAACGATTTGTAATTTCTTCAGATGGTTTGATGATTGTTGGTGACATAAAAATTATAAGACTTTTATCTTCTGTCTCTAGTGATTCATTTTTAAATAAGTTTCCAACAATTGGAATACGACTTAAAATTGGGAATTTTGATTTGTGAAATTTTTTGGATTTCATAATTAAGCCGCCAAGAGCAATGACTTCTTTATCCGATACATTGGCATTTGTTTGTACTTCACTAGTTTTTTTATTTGCATTTGAAGCACTCGTTCCTTCAACCGGGTCTGTGAAGCTTTCTATAATAACGTCAATCTCTAAATTTATTGTACCTTTAGTATTGATTTGAGGTGTAACGCCGACTTCCAATTTAGCTTCGAATGATTGATTGCCAGATAGTTGGTTGACGCCTTGTATTTGCTCGGACTGGGCTCGTCGTTCTTCGATTATAGATACAGCTCCACGGTATTTATTGGTTGCAACGATAAATGGGTTGGCGATGATACGTGTTTGACTATTGGTATCTAACATTCCTAGTATTGCATATACATTTTCTTTTCCGAGTGTGAGTAATGTAGTTCCAGCCTCAGGCAATTTTGCTAGGCTAAGAAGGTTAGCAATTAAACTGTTAGAGTTGGCTGACGGAGTGCCTGTTTCTGTTGTTCTTGCTCCTGAACCAAAAAAGCCTGTCAATTGCATGTCAAGACTACGAGGGTTTTTTGAATTCCATTGTATCCCCCATTGTCGTTTGCGATCCAGTGTAATTTGAACAATCATAATTTCAATTGCGACTTGTGGTTGGCGTTGATCTAGTTGTTTAATAATACCTTGCAAATGTTCAAAATCTTCCTGGCTTGATCGAATAATAAGGCGATTTCCCTGTTTTTCTGGTTCGATGAATACGTCGCCAAAATATTTTAATCCACCAAGCACGCCACCTGTTTCACCAACTGTTTGAATTTGATCTTGTGCTCCTCCGCCACCCCTTTCTTTTCCAAAGGAGACAACCTTATTAAGAATTGTGGCAATTTGTTCAGCTGGTGCAAAATTTAATTCATAAACATGAACCGGTTGGTACATTTGTTTAAGTTCAGTATCAATATGGGTAAGTATAAACTTTTCGATTCTTTTTACGCCTTCTTTTGGTCCAACAAGAATTATAGAGTTCGTGCGTGGTGAAGGTATAAGAGAGACGTCTTTTGAAAAGTAGTAAAGTGTAGATTCTTGCTTGGGCATCCATGGGGCCTGTGAAGGAGAATCTTTTTTTTGTAAGGTTTTAATGAGAGCAACAACTTCGGATGCTTCAGCTTCTTTTAGGTTAATCACACTTAATGTTTGTGTTTCGGTTGTACGATCAAGTTCGCGTATAATTTGTAATAATGAGTGAATATTATACGCAGCATCTGTGATTATAAGTGCTCGAAGTGTTGAAAATGTTTCAACTTGAGCTTTCTGACTTTTTAATTTATCAATAAGTGGTTTCATTTGTTCTGGGGTACTATTTTCAAGTAGGCATACGTATCGAATTCGTTGGTTATTTTTAGGTAAAAGATCAATGGATATGTTTATGAATGTAGGAAGTGCTGATTTATTAGCCTTGTCGATTTCTGTTATACGGTGAATTTGGGGATCATTTGTTGGGACAAGTGACCATCCTGCGAGTTCAAGAAAAATTGTAAAAATGTCCCATGCGCGTTTTCGTGTAAATGGTACATGTGTTTTGAATGAAACCTTTGATTCACTGAGGGGTTTAATTTTTGAGTTGGGAACTTTTACAACATCGTCGCATAGAAATGTGACATTAAAAATGTACGCGATTTGATCGGCAATGTTTTGTAAGCTTGCGTTATTAAAGTTCAGTTCTACTTCTTGGTTGAGTTCTTGATTTTGATAAGGTGTAGTATTTTTGAGTGTAGAGGATTCTTTATCTGTTCCATGTATCATAAACAGAAAGGAAAAACAGAAGAGGTTCCATATTTTTCTTTTTATCATTGATCACCCTCTGTACGATCATTTTGATGTCGTAAGATATTTTCTTTTTCATGCTGTTGTAAATTTCGCAATGTTGGAGCAAATTGTTCTTTTTGTTTTAATACCTCTATTTGTTGTGCTTCAAGTTCGTCGTCATGATCTTTTTGTTCTTGTTGAGTTTGTTTTTCTTTTTTTATTTCTGGGCCCAAAAAATAAGGGATTGGTGGAATTGGGCTTATCGTGCCAAGTTTTATATCAACAGAACTTGGTTCATTGTTTCGCATGAATGTAATTTTTATGATCCCATTCTCTGGCAGTGATATAATTTTT
>CAZJVC010000003.1:0-14032 GCA_964549515.1 uncultured Pseudomonadota bacterium
GAAGTAGTTTCAGAAGCAGAGGAAGTAGTTTCAGAAGCAGAGGAAGTAGTTTTAGCCCAAAAATAATTGAATGAAGAAAAAGTTATTGTTTTTGTTATTGTTGCCGACGTTCATATTGCCACGGTGGTTGCCGTTTCGTGGTCGTGTTAAAAATGCTCTCTCACAAAGGGTTGTCAATCCTGTTGTTGGCAGTTTTTTTGTAATTGGCTTTTTAGCTTCGGCCTTTTATTGGTGGCGAAGCCATAGGATGGTTTCAGTTTTAAAAAATCATTTTGATGAAATAACAACAGATTTAAAGAATCAATTGAATCGTATTGAAGAGCGGCTGAAATAAGAAACGAGATATGCACAGGAAAAGCTAACAATAAATCCCGTGACAAGTGCTGGTATTGGAATGTGTAAAAGTGGTATAGCGAATGCTGTTGCGCCACCGCCTATGATTGCAGCAAGCGCGCCGTGATAATTTATCTTCTTACTATACAAACTTAATATAACGAGTGGTCCAAAAGAACTTCCCAATCCAGACCATGCAAACTGAACAAGCTTATGAATACTTGTTTGCGTACAAAAAGCAGCAACAACGCTGAGTGCCGTGATTAATATTGTGGCTATGCGCGTCATATGTGCCGCTTGCTGTGATGTTAATGGGCAAGCGCGTTTGTAGATGTCTTCAATGAAAGATGATGCAGCAACAACGATTTGTATCGTTACGGTTGATAAGATTGCTGCGAGCACTCCACATAAAACTAGGCCAGTCATAAACGGTCCAAAAAGTTGTTTAACCATCAATGGGAAAAGATGTTCAGGATTTGTGAGAGGTGTTTTGAAGAATGCTAGAGCAACAAGGCCTGTCATAATTGAAGCTGAAAGTGCGATAACTTGCCATGTTAAACCAACGTATTGTGCTTTTTTCATATTTTCAGCTTTATCGATGCCCATAAAGTTAATTAACACATGAGGTTGTCCAAAATATCCAAGGCCCCACCCAACAGCAAGTAGTAGATAGCTTAGCGAATCAAAACCACTTCCAAAAAATGTGAACATTTTAGAATGTGTAGCTATTTGGATAGCAGGAAATCCGCCTATATAATTATATGCATACAATGGAACAAGAATAATCGTGCTTAGTAAAAATAGACCTTGAAATAAGTTGCACCATGCAGCAGCAAGAAATCCGCCTATCAGAATGTATGTGCCGGTTAATAACGCGCCTAACAAAATGCCGTTGTTATAAGAAATGCCAAAGTCTGCTTCGAATAATCTGCCAATTCCAATGAGGCCCGTAGCGATGTAGATAACAAAATAAATGAGTGAAATGATTGCGCTTGTAGTGCGTATGCGTGACGTTGGATCATTGAAACGTTTTTCAAAAAAGGTCCATAACGTTAGGCTTTTGTAACGAGCTGTTTCTTTACGTAGTCTTGGTGCAATAAAACGCCAGTTAAGCCACATGCAAAATACAAGTCCAACTGCAATCCATATTTGCGAAAGGCCAAATAAATAGATGGCCGAAGGGTAGCCGAGAAATAGCCAGCTTCCCATATCGCTTGTTTGTGTTGAAATTGCAGTGACCCAATAATTTAAACTACGATTGCCGAGAACAAAAGCCTTTTCGGTTTTCGATTTCCGATAAAAAACAAAGGCAATAATAAATAACGTGAGAAAATACAGTGCAAAAGCACTAGCGATTATCATATTCATGATTCTATATTATCACAAATGGGAGGAAGCAAGAAGAGTTTTTGTGCATTAGTGGTTGTTTTTTGTGCAACGATTTCAAGTGAATTATTTGTTAATTCAGCAACAAATTGAGCGATTGTTGCGATTTGATCGGGACTGTTTTGTTTTCCACGAATTGTTTGTGGTGGTAAAAATGGTGCGTCAGTTTCAAAGATGAAAGAATCAAGCGGAAGTTCCCGTACAATATTTTGCAACTGTTTATTATTTGGATACGTAACGCTTCCACCAATTCCAAGAAGAAAGTTCATGCCAATAACATCTTTTGCAAACGATAGGTCATATGGATAACAATGAATGACGCCGTGCTTAATGTTGTGACGGTACTCACTGAGCACTGTAAGAGTTTCTTCTGGTGCTGTGCGTGTATGAATTACAAGCGCGAGGTCATATTTAAGCGCTAGTTCAATTTGAGCGCGAAAGCCATCAAGTTGCTGTTGCAAATGATAACCGGGGCGATACAAATCGATACCTGTTTCGCCGATGCCAACAATTTTGTCCTTTTCTTTTGCAAGCATTTCAATTTTTTTGAGATCGTCACGCCATGATGTGCTTAGGTCACATGGATGTATACCGACAACAGCAAAAAGATTTTTATACATCTGTGCAAGTCGGATACAGTTTTGACTTTCAATAATGCTGGTTCCGATATTGATGATTTGCTTAACGCCCGCTGTAGATGCTTTTGCGATGATTGGTATGGCGTCACGAAGTTGTTGCTCGGTGAGCGAAATATCAAAACCTTTTTTTACTAAAAGATTTATATGGCAATGTGTGTCAATAAAAATAGGGCTGTTTTTTTTGATTGATGTATTCATTATTTACGATATTTTAGCTTTTTATTAAGCATAGTTTTATTGTTGCTATTTGACAAATATATAGATTTAGGTAAGATACTTATCAAATAAGGAGTCTTAACAAAGGCAAAAGTTAATAGCAGTGTTTAAACCATAACCTTCACAGAGAGGAGCAAGAAATAATGAACAAGACAGATCTAATCAATGCACTAAGCGAAGAAACAACATTTAGCAAAAAAGATGTTTCACGTGTTTTGGATGCGCTAACTCGAGTAGTTGAGCGTTCTCTAAAAAAGGGTGACAAAGTAGCGTTAGCTGGCTTTGGTACATTTTCAACTTCACTTCGCCCAGCACGTAGAGGTATCAATCCTGCAACTAAAGAAAAAATTGATATTCCTGCAATTTACGTTCCTAAATTTAAAGCAGGTAAAAATTTGCGCCAGGTTGTTCGAGCTTTGTAATAAGTTGAACTTAGCCTAGAAGTAATTGCTCTTGCGAGAAAGGCCGCATTTCCTGCGGTCTTTTTTTTTAGATTAAACCTGTTCAGGTTAGACCTGTTCAGGTTAAACCTGTTCAGGTTAAGCCTGTCTTTTGTGTATTATTTTTAGTATCATTAAAGTAAAACTCTGAAATTAAAGGTTTTTTCATGATTGATTTGACAGCGCTTCGTAATGATTCTGAAAAAATAAAACGTTTAAAAGATAAAGACCCTGACTTTGATGTTGAGAGATTGCTGAGTCTTGATGAAGAGCATCGTTTGTTGATGCAAGATATTGAATTATTGCGTGCACAAAAAAATGAATTGGCAAAAGCTGCGCAAGGTGGAATTACTGATGAGCTTCGACAAAAATCAATTGAAGTTGGCAAACAGTTAAAAGAAAAAGATCAGAAATTTGAGGAAATTTCAGCTGCATTTAAAGAGCTGTATCTTTTTTGTCCTAATGTTCCTGGGGCTGATATTCCAGTAGGCGGCAAAGAAGCAAATAAGGTTGTCAAAACAGTTGGCAAAAAACCTACGTTTGATTTTGAGTTAAAAAATCATGTTGAGCTTGGCAATGATCTTGGCTGGTTTGATTTTGAAGCTGCTGCGCGAATGGCTGGAAGTCAATTTGCATTGTATAAAGGTGATGCAGTTAAGTTAATTTATGCTTTAACGCGTATGATGCTTAAAAATAATGTCACTAATGGATTTAAGCCAATTTTGCCACCATATATGGTTAATGCCCAATCGTTGGAAGTTTCTGGTAACTTTCCAAAATTTAAAGAAGATGTATATGCGATTAAAGATGAAAATCTTTATATGACACCGACTGCCGAAGTTAATTTAACGAATTTATATCGTGATGCTATTGTTGCTGGTGAAGAGTTGCCAATTCGTATGACTGCTTGGACAAGTTGCTTTAGGCGTGAAGCTGGTGGTTACGGTGCGCAAGAGCGTGGCTTGATTCGTATTCATGAGTTTGAAAAAGTAGAACTTTATTCTATTACTGATCCGGAAAAATCGAATGATGAGCTTGATAAAATGGTTTCCTGTGCAACGTCTATTTTAGATGGACTTGGATTGCATTATCGTATTAGTTTGCTTGCAACAGGAGATATGTCCTTTCCGTCTGCAAAAACGTATGATATTGAGGTATGGATGCCCGCGCAAAATGCGTATTATGAGGTGTCATCGTGCAGCAATTGTACAGATTTTCAAGCGCGACGTGGCAAAATTCGGTTCAGAAAAGATGCAAGTGCAAAGACTTCGTTAGTTAATACGCTCAATGCTTCATCATTAGCATTGCCACGTTTGATGGTTGCCTTGATGGAGACCTATCAACAGGCTGATGGTTCGATTGTATTGCCTGAAAATTTACAATTATATATGGACTGGTAATGCTTTCAAGTGAAACGTTACGTAAAATTCAGCAATTAAAGATTGTTACTAATGGTTTAATGGCGGGCCCATTTGTTGGTGATGATGTTTCAGCTCGAAAAGGCTACGGTGTTGAATTTCATCAAATTCGTGAATATCAGTCTGGTGATGATGTGCGCTTTATTGATTGGAAAAGTTCGTGCCGTTTATCTAAATTACTTGTGAAAGAATGTTTGGAAGAACGCAACCGTCGAATTATTCTTGCCGTTGATATTTCTGGTACTTCTTTCTATGGTTCCATTACTGAACGATTTGGCGTGTTAAAAGAAATTGCAACAATCCTAGCCTTTGCTGCGCAATATGCGAAAGATAGTGTGGGGTTGATATTATTTTCAGATGATATTGATGAAGTATATGAGCCAAAAAATACGAATTCATATATTCAAGCACTTATACAAAAATTACATGCATATAAACCAGAACAAAGAAAAGAAACTAATTTAACAACTTTGTTTAATTATATCGGCCAGAAGTGGTATAAAGATGCGACGGTTTTTGTAATTTCGGATTTTATTGAAGAGAATTTTGATAGAGCATTGCGCGCGACTGCCGCGCGGGTTGATGTGGTTGCTGTGCGATGTTACGATCCAGTTGAACGTTCACTGCCAGATATAGGATATTTAATGTGTGAGGATGTTGAATCACAAAAACCAGTTCCGTCTTATATTAATACACAAGGTAATAATACACATATTCTAGAAGAGCGCGTGTCGCATCAAGATACATTGTTTGCGCGCTTGGGAATTGATGTGGTAGATATTTCATATTCGCATGATGCTTGTGCTACCTTAGTAGAATTTTTCAAAAAACGCATGCTTCATGCGTCACTTCGTTAAGGAGGGATAATGGTTCAGTTAGAAGAGCAACTTGATTTGGCTATTTATCATATGCCATATATTTCTTGGTGGCAGCATCCGTATGTGTTAATAAGTTTAACTTTACTATGTGTTGCATTGTTAGCAGGATCTTTTTTTGGATATCGCTGGTTAAAGACGAAAAAAAAGAAAAAACCTGTGCCGCAGCAATTATTATTACTTTTAGTGCAGACATTAGAGGGGGTAAAGCAGGGGGCTTTTCAGCCTGCAGATGTATTAACGACTATTATGGTTGTGCTGAAGGCATATACTGCTTGGTTAACATACAATGATCTTGTTCTTGCTATGACCGATTTGCAGTGGCTTACATATATTAAAGGTTTTGATTTATTTAAACCATTTGTCGCTGATTGTGCGATAATTATAAATAAAGCTCGGGACATTAAATTCAATCAGCAGCAACCTGCATTATCCGAAATCGCTGACTTGGTGCGTAAAGTTATTGTTATTATTGATAAAACATTGCCGCCTGATTATAAAAAAGGCCCTTGACACGCCTGGTATACTGTAAATACTGTGTCATGTCGATAAAAAGATAAACTAATTATATAGGGGTCATAGAATTAGATGATTGTTAAAAGGGGTGGACTAAAGGGGATATCTCTCAATTTTGTTAAGGTTTGGACTGTTCAGGAAGGTCCTGCTCAGGAAGGTCCTGCTCAGGAAGGTCCTGCTCAGGAAGGTTTCGTTCAGGAAGGTCCTGTTCAGGAAGGTCCTGTTCAGGTGGGGTCTATTAGAAATTCTGGGTTAAAATTTCTTTTGTAAAAATTATAAAAAGTAAAGGGACTATTTAATGGCAAAGCATGTCGGTGTAAAGTTGCCCGAAGACTTAGCGGGAGTTTTAAAGAAGCTTAAGACGGTTGCTGTTCTTGCAACTTTCTCTGAAAAGGGGTTGCCTCATACAACGCCAATTCAATGTATATATCCCAAAGGTCTTGAAAGTGTTTTGATTTCAATTCATAAGGATCATCAAGGGTATCATAACATGGTTTGGCAAAAAAAAGTGATGTTTTGCTTTATGGATGAAAATAATATTGCGTATAGTGTTTTAGGTCGTGCTGGTGTTGTTCGTGCACCATCAGAGGTTCATCCATTAATGAATGTAGTGCGCATTGATATTATTGATATTAAATGTGACCGCTCAGTTCTCGTCAGAGTTGATAGTGGTGTTCGTTGGAGTTATACTTCACCAGACGCGCAAGAATTGTGTGAAGGTTTATATGGTGAACTTAAAGATCTTTCTGAAACACTATAACTAAAAAAAGGGTAGTATACATGAGGAGCTTGTATATAGCGATGTTTTTTAGCTTCTGTTTGTTAGGAGCACAGGAAGCATCAGGAACCAGAAGTTTGCTTACTTCAAGTGTCAAAAAAAATGAGAAAAAGGAGCCACTTGAAATAAGCGCCGATAAAGCGATTTCGGTTTCTGATCAATCGAAAGAAGAAAAATCAACGGTGCCGGAAGCAACTGCGCCGGAAAATAAAAAGATAAAAAAAGATGCTGTGGTACCCAAATCAGCATCTGAACCAGAAGTGAAAGAGACAGAGGCAAAAGAACAGGGCGTCACTAAGGAAGAGGCTAAGCCTGTAAAAGATGATATGGATGATGCAGAAAAAATTCTTGCATCAAGATTTGATAAAAAGGACGATGCTGGCGAGAAGGATGAGGCTGCATCTAAGGAGTCTGAAAAGGATTCGTCAACTGAAAAAACAGAAAAAATAGATTCCGGTAAGGCCGGTTCCGGTGAGACCGGCTCCGGTGAGACCGGTTCCGGTGAGACCGGTTCCGGTGAGACCGGTTCCGGTGAGACCGGTGAAGAACCTGATGCTGTGATGGCGGAGTCAACTACTAAGCCAGAAAAAGTTGAAACAACGCCGTCTATTATATCAAAGCTAGTCCCGAAGGAAGTTCTTGAAGGTCCTAAAAAACCAGAAACACCGGTAGAAAAAGCGGAGTCTGGTATAGTTGAAGATCGTTCAAAGGATATGATAAGAACACCTGAGGATGAGTTGCCAACTCCTCCACCAGTGATTGATATTGAAAAAGAGGCTGAAGAAAAACAACAGATTCCGTTAGAACTAACACCACCAGAGTGTTTGCCTTCAAGTTTGGATACAACGGGCGTTGATGCAGGTGGCAACTGGGTTATTAAACGTGCTTTCTGGGAACAAGCAGAAAAAACTTACGAGAAGATCATGAAAGCTAATAATGAGCTTTATGATCAGCAAGTAAAATATATGAAATCGCGTACCGAGGTTGACAAGAAGACTGATACTGCATTTAGAAGTCTTGGCTTTGAGCATGGGCAGTTACAAGAGTTACTTTCAAGTCTAGTTGAAGATGTTAAGAATCAACGTGAGCAACAAGGTGAGTTGAGTGAGCCTGAACGTGAGTTTCTACAAACACTGAAAGAGAAGCAGCGGGATCTTGAGCAGTTTCAATTGAATTTAACGGCAATTGGAGAACTTGAGAATTCGATTAATAAAGTCATGTCCAATTTGGCTAAACAAATTGCGAGTTGCCGCAAATATGAAAAACAAGCATGGGAGCATTTCAAATCGATTGGCAAAGAGCTCAACGATAAGAAAGCGCGTTTGTTATTCTATGAGATGGAAGGTTTCCTTAAGACGGTTGAAAAGAATCATGAATATGTCAGCAACGAATTATGGAAATACTTTAATGATACAGCTAAACAGATTGATGATCATTTAACTCAGCTAAAAACTTCAAGTCATGCATTAAAAGAAAAAGGGACTGACCTAAACAAGGAATATGAATCCTTTGTTCAAAAAGATAAAGAGCAAGATGAACAAGAAATTGCTGCAGAAAAAGAAAAGATGCAGCAAGAACTTGCAGACATTGAAAGACGTAAAAAAGAGCTTGAAAAAGGATTCTTTGGACGTGCTCAATCTTGGTTCGTGAAAATGTATAAATCAATCACCTGGGGCCTTGGGCAATTGTGGGGCTCAGCTAAGGGTATGATTGGTATGAAATGATTAAATTAAAACCTAAAAAAAATGATAAATAACTTTTAGTTTTTAAACCTATTTATAAAAAACATAGAGCGCGGGGAGAAACCGCGCTCTATGTTTTTTGGTAGTAACGTTGCATACTTTATAAGGAGAGTTCAGAAAAATTTGTCGTTAAAATTGGATATTCTTTCCAGTTTTTTAGTTGGAAATGCCACCACTCATGAGGTATTATTGTGAATCCGTGGGTTGACATAATTTTTTGGAGTGTGTCACGATTCGCACGTGCTTTAGGCGAAATATCGGCTATATTTTTTGCATGTGCTTTCTTTGTGAAGTTATCAAATTCTGTAGGCATAGCAAGTTCTTTTTTTGTTTTTAAATCAATGAGTGTTACATCGATTGCTATACCACGCATGTGCGTGCGGTATCCTTTGTCTGGATGAGAGACATAGCGTTTATCATGTACAAGATCCCAAAAAATTTGTTGCGCTTCTTGTGATCTGTATGCATCCCATATTTTGAGTCCAAGACCTTCTTTGCTTAGTTCTTGTTGTATTGCATTAAGAGCTGGGGCCAGATTTTTGTGTATATAGCATAGATTTTTTTTATATACCGTTTTGCCTGTAAAGTTGCGTGGTGTGGCATAACGGATATCCGTAAGAATTGAATTGTTTACTTTTTTAATATTAATTAACGGGTGGCAATGAAGTGATAATATAATAAATGTAATTACAAGTGATATGGAATAATTCATGCCTCCCCCCTATTTTTAAAAAGCTACCAAGAAGGAAGTGTAATAAGCAATGTTTGAGAATAATTCTAATGAGTTAGTTTAAAATTATTCAACGATGTGTTTTCGGTGGCGGAGAATAAAACAGGCAGTATCTGAAAGGCCAGGGCACTAGCCCCGGCTTTACGTTTTATCTGGTAATTCTTACGCCTCTACTTCTCAACTGTTCGAGTAGCCTTTTTAATTGGTCAGTATTTTCCTTTCGTCTAATCTTACTACTTCAATGATGAATGGTTTTTATTGCTTTGTTAATTCCAGGATCGCCCATGTTTTGGTATCAATGGCAAGCCTGGATGGCCGCTTTCTTCGACTTAAGGTTTGCGAATGGTGATGTAATACTTTAAACTCTTGAATAAAAGGTTTTATTCTTAGTAATATTAAGGAAAGGGGGAACTTTTTATGAAAAGTTATTTATTCTTTATTTTTCTATTTTTATGTGGATTTGCAACAGGCTTATTTGGAAGTGCCGGTGTTTTTGTTTATGGGGAATATAATGGCAAAAGAACTTTTCTTTTAGCTCGGAGATCTGGCCGTTGTTGGGAAAACTTATCTGGTAGATTTGATCACGATACCGATGCTGATGGGAGAGCTACTGCAATGCGTGAAGCGAAGGAAGAAACGGCAGGAATTTTGAATATCGACAGAAGGAAGCTGGAAGATTTTGATAGGGTTTATACTCATGAGATCTTTTCCTATGACTCAGCGGGTGTTTATTTGAATCCAAGCTTAATGAAAGCAAGTCGTAGACGAATGGAAAAAGAGTTGAAAGATTGTAAGGATGCTTTGGCGAGTGAAAAAAGTACTGTTGAACGTACAAATTTAAAGCATTTATGTAAATTACGTGAAGCTGCAATTCGTCACATTGAAAATGATGATTGGCATTGGTTTACCTTGGACCAAATAAAAGATTTGCATAGAGAAGGAAAACTTTGTGATAAAACGGATGATTATTTGTTCGGTCCTGCTAAAGCATTTGGAAAACTGGGAAGTTTATAAGTAACGAGAAAAAGAGAAGGCGCACTAAAAGTGCGTCTTTTTTTTTATACAACATTTTAAAAATGATGAGAGATGATTGATTGTAAATTTCATGGGAGTTAGATGATTGATTTTAATTAATCTAATTCTTTATGGTTTAAGAAGAAGAGGGTGTTTTTTTAGGAGAATAGAGATGAAAGTATTTAAACTGTTCTTAATAACTAATTTTTTTTTGGTTGGATTATTAGGGATGGAGCCAGACGATTTATCTGAGAGTGACACTTTAATTGAAGCAATTATTAAGGATGATCTTCCGAATGTCTCTCTGATGCTTGATCACCCTACGTGCGATGTGAATGCTTGTGACGAAAAAGGGCGGACGCCACTTATGCTTGCTACAGCCCGTGGATATAAGGATGCCGTTAAACTTTTGCTAGAGCGTGGAGCAGACCCATCTCTAAAGAATACTAACGGTGAAACTGCCTTAGAATTAGCAAAACAAAAAGAATATAAAGAGATTGTTAATTTATTAGAGTCCTGGCTTATTCCCATTGTCAATATGGTTATTTTGTATGATCGTCACGCTGAACTTTCTGATGTCAACTATTCGATTGGGCTAAATATTATTGCTTCCCGGCAGATAAAGGGATTAATTCAAGGGGCTGCAACTCCTTTTTTGGTAAACGGAATGATGGCGAAAGTGCTGCTTTACTTTATAGGTAATCCAAATGATGGATCATTTACTTCTCCCGGATTGGTAGTTTTGCGCGAAGCCGCGCAGTTGCTTAAAGAAGATGAATGGAATTTTTATGTGACGTGTGAGCCCGCACCTTTTGTATTGTTTACTCCTAGAAAATATTTAGAAACTCATGAAAATCATGGCATCAACTTAGAAAAAATGAAAAAATTTGAAAAAAAAGATGCGCTGCAAGTAAGAACAGACATTGAAGAATCAATAAAAGAAATTGAGAAAAAAGCGACGCTTGAAGATAAAGCGGCCCAAACTATTTTGTCGTTATTTAAGAAAAATGATCCTAAAGAATCGATAATGTGGAACATTTTTCTTGAGGGGCATGGTTGCGCAAGTATAAAACATGGAAGAATGCCTGCCGTTTTGGCATTAAAAGGCAGTGGGGTTTCTATTGCGGGCTTGCCATCTTCTCAATTTATTAAATTAATCGATAGCCTGAGAAATAAGGTTAAATTAAATGTGACGTCATGGGGGTCTTGTTCTGGTGGAGGTCTTAACGCTGAGTCTCTTCAGGAAATTATAGCCATAAGTAACACTATAAGTAAAACTCCCGGAGGTGGTTTTAGCACAGGAATTCTCCTTTCGGTAGCTACTTCAGATGAGTCGGTTTGGCTTTCAGGATCGATAAATATTAAAAAGGCTTTTAGTTACTTTGATTTAATGAGGTGTGGCATAAGTTCAATATCATCAATTATGAAAAACGCATCAAAAGCAATAAGGCAGCTGGGCTTAGATGAGTTTGCAAATGGTCTTATATTTATTCCTGAGGAGGGGCGTTTTAGACCATTGGAACGTGAGTTTGTACTTGAGGGTGGAGGTACTGTTTTTAATCTCATTGAATCAGAACGAATTGATCCCATTATTCTTCGTGATCCTAAGCACGATAAAATTAAGTTGCTTGCGCCAGGGGAGATTACCACGCAAACAATTGGTGAGATTAAAAGCAGCGAAGGTATGGCGGATATTTTTAGATTGGCCCTATTTGATGCAAATAAGGAAAATCCCTTTTTCAAGATTGTGAAAATTGATAAAGTTGTTGGCGATTTCAAAGATAGCAGGTTTGGTTCCTTGTCACTTGGGGAGAGGGATGGTGATGAAGTTCTTCATAATGTAAGGGCCATTATTTTCCCAAAAAATTTTGCATGCGAAGGTTATATTATTTTTTCCACTGGGAAGGATGGTAAAGATATTTATGTCTGGAAGTTAATGAGGGGCGATGATGAGTTTATTCAAGTGGACGATCTTGGTAGGAAGATTCCTCAAGAAAAATTGAGGGAGCAGGTTTTGCGGGATATTCAGCGGCAGATAATTGTCAATGGCCTTTTTGAACAAAGTTTCTTGTCCGGAGGTAGGTGTGATAAAGAGCGGGGCTGTTTTAATAGAACGTTTTCTTCGGTGTTTGATTTAGTGGCCAAAAAAGATGCAGCCAGGAAAGCTTATGAGTTTGGTGTGTTACTTCAAAGATATGATATCCCTTCAGATATTGTTCCAACTAATGATGCAATTCAAAATATTCTTGTTGATATAGCCTCTCGTTCAGGAGTGCTCGGACTTCTGTGTTTAAGTGACGATGAACAAAAAAGTCTTTTGAGTAAATTTGAAACTTTAAGTGAAAAGATGTCTTCATTGATTAAAAAGAATATTAATTATATAGAGTGGAATGGAAGAACAGCTTTAATAGAGGCAGCACTTAAGGGGAAAGCCGATCTTGTTAAATTATTGATTCGTTATGGGGCGAATCTTAATGAAGATCTTTTAATTGTAGTTATAAATGGCAACAAAGATGAAGCGGAAGCTTTACTGAAACATGGTGCCGCTGTAGATGTAAAAAACAAAAAGGAAAAAACAGCATTAATGATAGCAGCCGGTAAAGGTAATGAAGAGATCGTTGAGTTACTGCTTGAATATGGTGCCGCTGTAGATATGAAAGACAAGTATGGAAATACAGTACTAATAATTGCAGCCGATCGAGGAAACAAAAAGATTGTTTGCTTATTACTTGAACGGGATGCGAAAATGGATGAACAAGCAAAGAATGGGGCTACTGCTTTAATCGCGGCGGCATTTAAGGGCCGTGTTGATGCTGTTTCATTATTACTTGAAAAGGGTGCGGATATAAAACTAAAAAACAAAGAGGAAGAAACAGCATTAGATCTTGCAAGCGGCGACTCAGTTAAGAAAATTTTAAAACAAGCGGAAACTGATGATGCTTTTTTAACTGCTGTTAAAGGGGGCAACAAAGATGAAGTTGAAAAGTTGCTTGACGTTGGTGCGAACATAAATGAACAAGATAAAGATGGGCTTACTGCTTTAATGGCGGCGGCATCTAAGGGTCGTGTTGATGTTGTTTCATTATTACTTGAAAACGGTGCGGATATAAAACTAAAAAATAAAGAGGAAGAAACAGCATTAGATTTTGCAAGAATTGGTCTAATTAAGGAAATAATTTTAAGACAGGTTGTTCTTAATAGAGGTCTTTTAAATACAGTTAAAGAGAGCAAGAAAGGTGAAGTTGCCAATTGGCTGAATCAGGGTGCTCAGGTAAATGTTAAAGATGATCGAGGGCGGACGCCATTAATGGTCGCTGCGTATTGTGGCAATGAAGAGATCGTTGAGTTATTGTTTGGATATGGTGCCGCTGTAGATGCAAGAGATAGTAATGGATATACAGCATTAATAATTGCAGCAGATAAAGGCAAAGAAAAGATTGTTGAGTTGTTGCTTGGACATAGTGCCGCTGTAGATGTAAAAAATAGACTTGGCAGTTCTGCGTTAATGAGGGCATCTTCCAATGGACATAAAGATGTTGTTGGTGCGCTTTTAGCAAAAGGTGCGGATGTGGATTCTAAAGACAGTCAAGGGCGGACGCCATTAATGAACTCTGCGTATTATGGCAATGAAGAGATTGTTGAGTTATTGTTTGGATATGGTGCCGCTGTAGATGCAAGAGATGGTAAGGGATATACAGCATTAATAATTGCAGCAGATAAAGGCAAAGAAAAGGTTGTTGAGTTGTTGCTTGGATATGGTTCCGCTGTAGATGCAAGAGATGGTAATGGATATACAGCATTAATAATTGCAGCAGATAAAGGCAAAGAAAAGATTGTTGAGTTGTTGCTTGGATATGGTGCCGCTGTAGATGCAAGAGATGGTAATGGATCTACAGCATTAATAATTGCAGCAGATAAAGGCAAAGAAAAGATTGTTGAGTTGTTG
>CAZJVC010000003.1:14132-27990 GCA_964549515.1 uncultured Pseudomonadota bacterium
TTGCAGCAGATAAAGGCAAAGAAAAGATTGTTGAGTTGTTGCTTGGACATAGTGCTGCTGTAGATGTAAAAAATAGACTTGGCAGTTCTGCGTTAATGAGGGCATCTCTCAAGGGACATAAGGATATTGTGGTAGCTTTATTGAATGCTGGGGCAAATATAAAACTAAAAGCTAGCGATGGAAAAACCGCATTAGATTATGCAAGAGAAGTCGGGCAAGCTGCTATTGTTGCACTGCTCGAAGGAGGTGGCGAAGCGATCGCACCAAGTTTTATACCGGGAGTAGAACCGGCTTCAACATAAAAATTTTAAGTAACGAGAAAAAGAGAGAAAAGACTAAATATGTTTAAGGAAAATAAAAAGGCCGGGGCTAACCCCGGCCTTACGTGTCAGGATTATCCTGACACGTAATCCTGTTAAATATTCGAAGCTTTTATTTATGACCCGAATGGACCACCAAAGAATGTTTGGCTAGCGTCCATGCATTCTTTATAATCAGAACCTGAAAGATCTGATGATGTTGATGTATTCGAATTTGAGGTGTCTGAGGTAGATGGTGTATTTATATTGTTTTCTTCGTCTCTCGTTCTGTAGTAGTTTTCACGTTCTTCGCGTTCACGTTCGTTTTGTAGTTCCTCATCTTCTTTGATTCTTTCGGATTCATCACTGTATTTTGATGAGTTCATTAACGCTTTTTTTAGCGAGATTAATGTATCTTTAAGTTTGATGATTCGTTGTCTTACTGTTTTATCTTCAACAGCTTCATAACGTTTGTCTAATTGCTGGATATCAAATGATAGGTTGGTGACATACGTTGCGACTGGAGAATTACTTGATGAATATTTTTGCATTTTTTCTGCAAGGGTGTTGAGATCTTCATGTGAGATTTGTGTATAAAATGTTTCTCTTTGACCTAGAAATGCTGGCGTTGTTTCAGCTAAATTTTTATGTTTACCAAATAATTTGAGTACTAGAACGCTTGCACCAATGAAACTTGCGCCAATGATAAGCGGGTTTTTGTTGTTTTGGTAGAATGTGCCTATCTTTGAAGGAGATTTTAGTGCCATGTCTTGAATAGTGTCCAACCATGATGATGCTTGAGCCTGTGTTGAAATTGATCCAAGTAAAGTTAAAAGTATGAGTCTCTTTTTCATAATAATTCCTTATCGTTTTTTTCGTTATAATTAATTGGTCTATGTCAGTTACGAGCCAAAAGGACCTCCAAAAAATGTTTGTGAAGTATCCATGCATTCTTTATAATCTGCGCCTGTGCTTTTTTTAAACCATCGGCGGTTTGTAGGTGCTTGTTTAGGTTGTTCTGTGGGCGTTGATTTGCTTGTGTGATGAATTCTTTTTGTTTCTTTGATAACCTGTTGATGATATACAATAGTAGGCGTCGGCTCTACATGTACAACAGATGTATGTATTGTTGGTTGCCAACAGCAATGGTGACAGCCGCCTCCATTATAGTAGTTGCAACATGTTGGACAATAATGATGATCATAACTGTGTGAGTGATGGTGGTGATGATGTACCTCATGGCGCGGCTGTGCAAGCTCTTGGTCTCGATTTTGTTCGCGACGTTCTTTTTGATAATCTTTTGTTGCAGCGATAGTGTTTTCTAATGTATTGAGTTTTTCTTTAAAAGTTAATATTTCATCTTTCAACGATTCATCGTGAATAACTTCATAACGAAGCACAAGATTACATCTGTCAGTTTTAAGTTGGTTTACATATGCAACAAGTGGATATTTATTGGTTGCATATTCTTTTCGAATTATTGTTAACAAGTCTTTGTGATCTTTTTGCAAGATGACAGCATATTCTTTTTGCGTATTTTCGAGAAATGTTGCTGCCGTTTTTCTTAATTCTTCACGAGCTTGTTGAGCTTCAAGCTCAAGTCTTTTGCGTTCTTTTTCTCGGCGCTTTTCAATGCGATTTTTGATTGCTTTGATACATATAATTGTTGCAACACCACCGGCCGCAATCAAACCGCCTTTAAGGAGTACGTTTTTATGTTCTATACAAAGATTTCCTAGTGAAGAAGCGCTTGATTCTATGCTTTTATAAGCTTGATTCCACCATGAAGGTTGGGCATCCATCGCATGACATTGATTGCTTATTAATCCAATTGCGATTGCAAGAAGTAGTTTTTTATTCATATAAATTTCCCATCTAACCACATTAAAGTTCTTCATTAAATTTTACTAAAAGTAGCGAGCTTTGTCCACTCTAAAGAGCGTATAAATTGTGGCAAGTTCAAATAGAATTTTATGTCGAGTAAGGTGAGAAATTTAAGAAAATTTTGTGTATACTTTTCAAGTGAAGGGATGAATGGATAATTATGGATGGATTCTTAGTTATTAATAAGCCGTTACATTATACATCAATGGATGTGATTCGTGTTTTGCGAAAATTAAGCGGTATACGTAAAATTGGGCATGCTGGTACGCTTGATCCGCTAGCAACTGGCGTATTGTTGGTATGTATTGGTAAGGCAACCAAAAAAGTGCCAGAACTTATGGATACTGAAAAAGAGTATATAGCCGAGATAGATCTGTCGGCTGTTTCTGAGACAGATGACTTGGAGGGTGAATTAACTTACATCACAATAGAAAAAGAGCCGTCATTAGATGAAATTAAAGAGTGTTTGGAAAAATTTACGGGTGTTATTGATCAGGTGCCGCCTAAATATTCTGCTGTAAAAATTCTTGGGCAACCGGCGTACAAGCGTGCGCGACGAGGTGAAGAGGTTAAGATTGAAGCTAGGAAAGTTACAATTAAATCGATTGAGCTTTTATCACATGAATGGCCAATATTGAAAATTAAGGTTATCTGCTCAAAAGGTGTTTATATCCGTAGTTTGGCTCGAGATGTTGGAAGTTGTTTGCATACTGGTGGTCACTTGTATTCACTTGTGCGCAGTCGTGTGGGTGATTATACATTAGATCAGGCTATTTCGCTTGTTGATTTAAAGGAGAATTCTGAATTAATTGCTCAAAAAATAATTATGATTTAGAGGGAATATTTTTTGTAAAAATTCCCCAATTATTGGTTGCTAAGGCCAATATTCTTTGTTACACTATCCTCAGAAATGTGCCGAAGTGGTGAAACTGGTAGACACGCAGCCTTGAGGGGGCTGTGGGAGAAATCCCGTGGGGGTTCGAGTCCCTTCTTCGGCACCAGTTCTTCACTGCTAACGCTGCGGAGTTTACCCTGAGTATATTTAGCATGTCGAAGGGCCTGGCTTACGCCATTAATAAGTGAAGACGGATTACTAGAAATAATCGAAATACATAAGCATAGATCGATTAAAGGAGACCTTCTGATGACCTTTTCATTACGACGTATTCTTATTTCAAGTTTAGGTGTTTGGCTTGCATTAGCCGTTTGTGTGCTGACGTTATTATATTTGGGTGAAAGCAACATTATAGATAAAAAGCTTAACTTTGGTATTGACCTTGTGGGGGGTACATATATTACGTTGGGTGTCAAAACTAATGAAGCTGTTGTGAATGAGCTGCAATCGTTGATGCAGGCATCGATTTTAGGTTTAAAGCATGATGAACGTATTGAGGTAACAAGCTCAAAGGCTGATAAAGAAAAATTATATTTTGAACTTTCATTTGCTAATCAAGCAGATGCATTGAAAGCGCAATCATACATTGAAAAAGAATATCAGGATGGGCCTTCGCGAAACTCTAAAGATCTTAAATTTTCATTGTCTGGGGATGTCTTAACAATTAAATTTTCAGATAAAAAGGATGAAGCTATACGTAAAGCTGCCGTAGTGGGAAATGAAGAGGTCTTGCGTACGCGTTTGAATGCAACAGGCGTTGAGGAAGTTCCTGTGTACTCGCGAGGCAAAGATCGCATTGTGATTGAGTTGCCAAATGTGCATGATCCGATAAAAGCAAAAAAGATGATTGGTACTCCAGCAATGTTAGAGTTTCGTCTTATTGAGGCGGGACCCAAGGCAACGAGGGAAGAACTGCTTGATGAGTTTGATGGTGAGATTCCTGAAGGCATGGAAGTTTTAGAAGGGCGCGATCATAATGAGCGTGCGTATTTCTTGGTTCCTGACTATTCAGAAGTAACTGGGCGCTATCTTCTTAAGGCTGCCGCTCGACCACAGCATGACCAGATGGGCAATCCCCAAATGGCCGTAACATTCAAGTTTAACAATGAAGGTGGAGATCGTTTTCATGAGCTTACTTCACAAAATATTGGTCGACTACTTGGTACCGTTCTAGATAAAAGGGTTGTTTCTCACGCAACAATTCAAAGTTCCATTCGAAGAGAAGGACAAATTACTGGTCAGTTTTCTCAAGAAGAAGGGAAGGAATTAGCAGCAATGTTGAGGTCTGGTGCGTTTAGTGCGCCGGTAACATTTGAGGAAGAACGGCACATTGGACCAGGGCTTGGAGCTGACTCAATTAAACGTGGCTTATTGTCATGTCTCGTTGGATTGGCGCTAGTTTTCATGTTTAGTCTTTTTTATTACAAGCTTTCGGGGTTGTTTGCATTTTGTGCGTTGGTTTATAACTTAATTTTAGTGCTTTTTTTCCTTTGGTTGTTTGGTGGGACGCTGACATTGCCAGGTATTGCCGGTTTAGTGTTAACTGTTGGCATGGCAATTGACTCCTCTATTTTGATCTATGAAAGAATAAAAGAACTGCTCGCGCAAGGATTGCCTATTCCACAAGCTGTGAGGCAAGGGTTTTATGGGGCAATGCGTGTGATTTTGGATGCAAATATAACGACCTTTATTGTTGGCGCTGTGTTGTATTGGTTTGGGTCTGGCCCGATTAAAGGATTTGCGGTTACCTTGATGATAGGTATTATCACAACCTTAATTACAGGCTTGTTTTTCTTACGGTCAATTTTTGAGTTGTGGATCTCCAAAAATGTACAAAAACTTAGTATTTAGTATACTTATACGTGGATTGGCGGCGTAGCTCAGTTGGTTAGAGCGGCGGAATCATAATCCGTAGGTCCGGGGTTCGAGTCCCTGCGCCGCTACCAAAATCTTGCCTGGTAGTTGAGAGGGCTGACATGTTTCAAAAAGATTATAATATTCCGATGATCTTAACGATGACACGTTTGGGTTCACCTCTTGTGTTGCCGTTTTTAATTTTTTTATTGTGGCCACTGGATAGTATGTGGGCCCATATCTTTTTGGTTATTCTTTTCTTATTGGTAAGTCTAACTGATTTATTAGACGGGTTTCTTGCGCGTCGCCTTAACAAGACATCGAAGTTGGGGCAATTGTTAGACCCTGTTGCAGATAAATTTTTGATAGTCTCAACGTTAATTGTTTTACAGGCTGTTGATGCGATTAGCTTTTTATGGGTAACTGTTTTTGTGTTGCGTGAAGTGTTCGTTATGGCTTTACGTCATATTGCCTGTGAGCATGCAATTGCAATTGAAGTTTCACAATATGGGAAAATTAAAACCTGGTTGCAGGTTATTTTTATTGCATATGTTTTATCTCCGTATGGTTGCCATGTGACATTGCTTTCATTGACTGGTTATTATGTATTACTGGCAGGGGCAGTTGGTAGTTCTTTGTATGGTGCATATTATTATTTTCTGTTGTTTTTAAATGGAATTATTAGAAAACATGAATTTTAATGATTTAGCTCAATGGTTTGAGCGTTTAGAAGGAGAGAGCTCTCGGTTAGAGATGACCGAGATGTTGAGCGATTTGTTTAAAGAGTTATCTGTACGTGAAGCACAAATTGTTTCTTATTTTTGTCTTGGTGAATTAAATCCTCCATATAAAAATGTTCAATTCGGTATTGCGCGAAAAAGTGCATTAAAAGTTGTTGCGCAACTTTTAGGAATTGATGAGAGTGATGTGAAAAGTTACATTAAAGATGTTGCAGATGTTGCTGCATTACTTTCGAATTATACTTGGCCTAGCTCGCAAACATTATCGATTGAAGATGTGTATGAAGAGCTGGAGCGTATTGCATTGATAAGTGGCGAAGGATCTCAAGAAGCAAAACAGTCTGGCCTTGTTGCTTTATTAGGAAGTGTAAGTCCAACGGCGGCAAAGTTTATTTTACGTATTGTTTTGGGCACGTTGCGGCTTGGTTTTTCAGATATGACCTTAGTTGATGCATTTTCGTGGATGCTTGTTGGTGATAAATCGTTATCGAAGAAGATTGAAAGTGCATATAACTGTTGTGCCGATTTAGGGTATGTTGCATCGGTGGTTAAAAAGGATGGCATTGCAGGCATAGAAAAAATGAAGGTCACGCTTGGCATTCCAATTCGACTAGCCGCTGCGGAACGGTTATCGTCGCCAAAAGCAATTATTGAAAAAATTGGTCCATGTTCTGCTGAGCCGAAATTAGATGGATTTCGTTTGCAAATTCATATTGATAAGCGCAAAAAAGAACCGATCATTCATTTTTTTTCGCGTAACCTTCACGATATGTCAGGCATGTGTCCAGATTTGGTTAATGCGCTTAAAGATATTGATGCCGATACAGTAATTTTTGAGGGTGAAGCTATCGCCTTCGATCCGAGCACCGGTCATTTTATGCCATTTCAGGAAACAGTGAAACGAAAACGTAAGCATGGTATCGATGAAGCAATGGAAGAATTGCCTTTGCAACTTTTTTTGTTTGATATTTTGTATCTTAATGGAGAAGAATTATTTTCTCAAACATTAACCAAACGTCGAAAAATGTTGACTGATTTGATAAAAAAATCACCAGTAGATAAACAAATCGTTGGGGTAACGGAAGAAGTTTTTGTTGAAAATGCCACTAAATTGGAGGATTATTTTTTACGTCAAATAAGCAAGGGATTAGAAGGGGTTGTGGTGAAACGGCCCGATTCACCATATCGGCCTGGCAAGCGAAACTTCAATTGGATAAAGTTAAAACGCTTAGAAAAAGGGCATCTTCTTGATACGATCGATTGTATAGTTTTAGGATATTATTATGGAAGAGGTAAAAGAGCTGCTTTTGGGATAGGGGCGTTATTAGTTGGGGCTTATAATAAAAAACGTGACTGTTTTCAGACGGTTGCAAAGATTGGGACTGGACTGTCTGATGAGGAGTGGCGCGCTATAAAGAAGCGTTGCGACTCAATTTCGGTTAAAGAAAAACCTAAAAATGTTGAATGTCAGAAAGACTTATATCCAGATGTTTGGATTCAACCTGACATTGTGATTGAAGTAACTGCGGATGAAATAACACGATCGCCAAATCATACGGCAGGACATGGTGAAGTATCTTCACGAACGAAACCTGTCGAGGCGAGACCTGTTCAGGTGAGACCTGTTCAGACGGGGTCTGTTGCAGTAGGGTTTGCGTTACGTTTTCCACGTTTTTTGCGTTATCGTGACGATAAAGATCGGTACGGAACAACATCGGTTAAAGAGTTACTAGATCTTTACGAACAGCAACGATCTTAAATTGTGTAAACGCGATCTAAGAATGTTTGTTTAAAGTAAAGAAATAACAAGCCGTTTCCGTTCGCCCTGAGGAGGCATTGTCAAATGCCGTCTCCCTTCGAGAATACTCAGGATAAACTCCGGGTGCGAACATGATTAATCTTCTCCGTTCGTCATGGTACGAGACGCTCGCATTAATTGCTCGCTCCTCACCACGAACGGGTTTTTGATTTTTTTCCTTACCCGAAGTAGCAACGCATGGGGTGATTTGAGGAAAATTGTATCAATTTTTTAGTTTTCTTACGTCGAGTTCACGTTAAATAAAGTAGAAGCCTCAGATTTTTTTTGGGTCTTTATTCAGGCTAAGCCTGTTTTTTACATAAATTATAAAAGTATTTTGCTTCTTGTAGTGGATTATCTGCTTGTGTGATTGCGCGTCCAACAACTATGCCGTCAGGATTTAATTTAAGAATTTTCTGAATGTTGCTGTGATTGATTTTTGCAGAAATAAATATAGGCAATTTTGTGTTACCGCGCACGAGATCCCACTGGTCAAGAAAATGGAGCGACTCGTCTTCATCATACGGTTTGTGCATGAGAATTGCATCGCCACCAAAGGCGTGGGCATCCATTGCTGTTTGACCTGGGGAGTCAGCGTCGATGAGATCGACCATGACTTTGATCTTGTGTTGTTTTGATGCCCGAGCGACAGCATAAAGTACGTGTTTACTAGTTCCTCCCATTACTGTAAGCCAATCAGCGCCTGCATGGGCGATAAGTTTGGTTATTTCTTCTCCGCGATCAATAATTTTTGTGTCTGCAACGATAGTTTTCCCTGGCAAAGCTTCGCGAAAAGCTTTGATTGCTTGAATTCCATATTGGTACATGAGGAGTGAGCCAACTTCAATTTGGTCACAGTATTTTTCTACTTTTTTTGCGATTGTAACAGCTTCATTTATGTCTGTCATATCAAATGAAATTTGCAGTTTCATATAAGGTCCTTTTTTTCTAAGTTCATAAGTTTAACATGGTTTTTGCATGATATAAAACTATGCTGTAATAATCATTTGGCGTGATAGTTTGTCTGCTTTAACAAGCTTTTTGACTGGAGCAAAAAATTGTTTAATTTTTAACACAAATAATGCCTGCTTGATGTGATCAAGCCCACGCTTTGCATAAATTGGCGGTAGTACTAAATTTGGAAGTTTTTTAGTAACAGTCACTCCAAGTGGTGCATATATGTTTTTTGATTTTGATAAAATAACAATTGAGTGCAATGGGATGGCAGAATCTTTTGGTAGATTCGTTTGTTGTACTTTCCAATAATACAATTTTGTTTCAACATCTTTTTGTTGTTTTACTTGGAACATGGAGGTTTGTTTATGATCTGTAATGTGCCATTGATTAATTGTATTATCAAGTAAAAATGTTGGCTTGATTGTTGGTGTGATAACTAGATTAAATTGTGCGCGTTGTGTTTGTCGTGGGAATGATATTAGTCCAAATTGATTTGATGGTGCAAGATAGCCGTTGTAGGTGCCATAGATGCCACTTGTGACTGGTTGATAGAAAGCCTTTTTCATCATACTTTTAGGTACAATTAGTGGATCGATTGCTACTTGTTCATTTTGGTTTTTTTCGTATGGATATTCTTTAATAAACATGTTAACAGTATAGGGCGTTTCTGCATATAGCGATGTTATGCAGAGTGCGCATATGAAAAGGTTCCTCATTACAACTCCTTTTCTTCGCCTCATTCTTCTTATTTTGATATACTAACATTGTTTTATTGGTTAACGCCATAGTTATAGAGGGTTACATGAAAAGAATACCATTGCACAGTATTTGGCGTGTTTTTGTGAAGCATTATAATTTAAATGATCAACAAATAGAGCAGTTTCATCGTTATATGGCTGAACTTAAATCGTGGAATGAACGGATAAATTTAACAGCGATTGAAGATGGTCAAGATGTCATTGATTTACATTTTGATGATTCGTTGCAAAGTTCAAATTTTATTGATTTTTCTAAGGTTAAAACTACATGTGATGTAGGAACGGGAGGTGGTTTTCCCGGAATACCGCTTAAAATTTTATTTCCACATTTGTCGATCTATTTGATTGAAATAAATAGAAAAAAGATTGAGTTTTTAGAACATCTTGTTGATGTGCTACAGCTTGATAACGTTACAATTATTCCTTTGGATTGGCGTACTTTCTTGCGCAAAACAGATTATGATATTGAACTTTTTTGTTCTCGCGCATCACTTGATCCTATTGAGCTTATACGTATGTTTAAGCCATCGTGTCATTATAAAGATCGTTCTCTAATATATTGGGCGTCACGTAATTGGGAACCAGTCAAAAAAGTTTCACGATTCTGTTCAAACGAATGGGAGTATCATGTTGAAGGTCGCAAGCGGCGTCTCATTAAATTACAAAACCCTCTTGTACAAGAGAGATAAACAATTATACTAGGCGTGGGTTAAGTATAACAGCAATGATAAAGGAGTTTCCGTGCGCAAGAGTCTTGTTACCAGTTATTTGGAAGGTCTTTGGAACCAAACGCATGGAGAAAGTTATTCTAAAATTTTATGTTACTTTTTTCCTGAATTTATAACGACTCTTGTTCTTTATTCAGTTTTATATCTACTTGATGCCCACTTTATTGCAGATTTAAAATCAACTAGCCAGTATGCAACGCTTGGGTTAAGCAATAATTTTTTACATTTTATTATTAAAATAGCAGAAGCAATGGCATTAAGTATTACTGTTATGTGCGGTCAATATAATGGCACCGGGGATAGTAAAAAGGTTGGACAATCGTTCGGTGATGCTTTTTGGTTGATAACTTTTGTTGGCATTTTTTTTACTGTATTTTTATATTTTGGTGCTTATTATATTTATAGCTTTCTTGGTGTGCCTTCAAGGATGGTCGCAATAGGTGTTCCATTTTTAAAGGTGCGTGCAATTGGTATTTTATTTTTATTTTTATATTTTGCCTGTGTTGCTTTTTTGCGTAGTTTGAAAGATACAAGGACGCCGATGTATGTTTTTGTTATTGGTGGATTTGTATTTATAGTTCTTGATTACCTTTTGATTTTTGGGATTGGAGGATTTCCTAAATTGGGATTACTTGGTTCAGCTTGGGCTACAGTGATACAATATTTTGTCATGTTAGTTTTACTTTTGTCTTATATCCTTTTGAGTTCCGAGCGTCGACGTTATTCTATTAAACTATTTAGTAAAATTTCTGATATTAATCATATGAAGCATATTTTGAATTTAACATGGCCAATTGTTTTGGATAAGGCAACGGTTGCGGCTGCCTATATTTGGTTGAGCAAAATGATTGCTCCGATGGGTAAATATGCAATTGCTAGTTATACTGTTGTTAAGGACATGGAGCGCTTTGCCTTTTTGCCTGCTATGGCATTTGCGCAAATCATTACGATACTTGTAAGTAACGATTTTGGTAAGCGCAAGTGGTTTGATATTTCGGCTAATATAAAAAAGGTTGTATTTTTAACATCGTTAATGGTTTTTGCGTTACTGGCAGTACTTTCATTGTATCCAGAAGTTTTTATTAGGTTTTTTGATCAAAGAAATTTATTTACTGCATTTTCTTCAAGGGCCTTTTCTTTATTGGCACTATTTGTTTTTTTTGATTTATTGCAATTGATTTTGTCTGGTGCGTTGCGTGGTTCAGGGGATGTTCGTAGTGTGATGTGGGTACGAATCTTTGTTTGTTTTGGCTTCTTTTGTCCATTGTCGTATGCGGTATCGTTGCTGCCAATATCAGATCCCGTAATGAAATTTGTTTTAATTTATGCTATGTTTTATATAGGTAACGGAATAATGAGTATTGCCTATATTCGTCGTTTTCGAAGTGGAGATTGGGCAAGACGAGCAGATGAGGAATCACACGTATGAAAATCACGCGCGAAGAGGTTATGAAGATTTCCGAAATGTCGAAGCTTGAAATAAAAGAGTCTGAAGTTAGTGGTTTGATTGATCATCTTCAGGCTGTTTTGACCTATGCAGAGCGTGTTTGTCAGATTGGAGAAGATGCAGATGAGCCTTCAGGCAAAAACGTGAATATAATGCGTGATGATACGGCTTGTGCTTGCGATGCAGGCCCACTTTTAGAGCAGGCCCCTGAAGAAGACGATGACTTTTTTATTGTTCCTAAAATTTTATAAGCAACGAGGTAAAAACGGATGAAAAGTTTAGCGTTTGCTTCAATCGATGAATTAAAAAAATCCCTTTCCAATAATGAAATTTCCCGGGAAGAGCTTTTACAATTTTATATTGATCGTTTTGATAAATTTAATAAGCAGTTAAATGTTGCGATAGAGATTTTTGATAAAGATTCAATTTTATCACGGACAAACAGCCTTAGTCTTAAGGCAGAAGGTGTTCTTGCTGGTATTCCCGGTATCCTTAAAGACAACATTTCGCAAAAGGATCGTGGATTAACATGTGCATCTAAAATTCTCGAAGGATTTGTATCGCCGTATGATGCAACAGTGTCTAAGCGTTTAATGGCCGAAGGTGCGCTGTTAATTGGCCGCTCGAATATGGATGAATTTGCGATGGGTGCATCAAATGAGTTTTCAGCGTATGGAAAAGCATATAATCCATGGAATGTAGATTGTGTGCCTGGTGGATCAAGCGGTGGTTCAGTTGCATCAGTTGCTGCAGGACTTGTGCCATGGGCTCTTGGCTCTGAAACTGGTGGCTCAGTTCGTTTGCCAGCGGCATTTTGCGGGATTGTTGGATTAAAACCTACGTATGGATTGATTTCTCGTTATGGTCTTGTTGCCTATGCATCGTCACTTGATCAAATTGGCATTGCAACACGTTCCGTCAAAGATAACGCGCTTGTTCTTTCCGTTTTGGCAGGAAAAGATAAAGCAGATTCAACCTCATTGCCTGTTCATAAGCAAGATTATACGAAATTATTAGATGGTAAATTGCCTGAAGGTTTAACAATTGGCGTACTTGAAAATATGTTGAATGCTGAAGGCATGGATCCTGAGGTTAAGAATCTTGTCGCACTGGCAATTAAGGAACTTGAGAAATTGGGTGCCAAGATTAAGTTTATAAAAATTCCTGCAATTGATTATGGTGCTGCGGTGTACTTTGTTTTAAGTCGTGCAGAAGCTGCATCAAATTTAGCGCGATTTGATGGTGTTCGGTATGGATATCGTCACAAAGATGCAAAAACACTTGATGAAATGTATAAGTGGACTCGCCATGACGGCTTTGGTGATGAGGTGCGCAATCGAATATTTATTGGTAACTATGTGTTATCTGCAGGTCATGCATCTGATTTTTATTCCAATGCAAAAAAAGCACAACGGTTAATGCGCGCACAGATTGCTGATGCGTTTAATGATGTGGATCTTTTCTTGGCGCCAACGCAAGCGGCACCAGCATTTAAGGTAGGAACATTTGCGGATAATCATTTGCAAATGGATTTGATGGATTACTTTACCTGTTTTGCCAATATTGCCGGCGTTCCTGGATTGGCGTTACCGTGTGGTTTTACCAAAAATAATTTACCTGTTGGGTTCCAACTAATTGGCCCGCACTTAAGTGAAGAGCTTCTTTTTCAAGTGGGACATGCATATGAACAAGTGACTCCGTGGCATACGATGCATCCAGAAATGTTTGACAAATAAGGATCAAATATGAACAAAGTTATATTAGGTGCGTCTTTACACTTTTGAGTAGCACATTAATTGGGATGGAAGAGACAACTTGGTGCACGCCTAATACCAAGCCAACAGTTGTTGGTATGATTAATGGAACGTTTTCCAACTTTACTTTTAAAAATTGTAAGATGAAAGTTGATTTTACTAACGCAAAGTTTAGTGGGTGTAAATTTTAAAATGTAGATCTTAGAGGATCGTCCTTTTTGGGTGTTGAAGTAGACAAAGTCCAAGTGAGGCGGTGTCTTGTGGATGGAACGACCAAGTGGGTTGACGGAAAGTTTTTAACAAAAGAGATAGTTTCTCATAATAATTCTTCTTTCGTGGAAACTTCCGAATTGATTCGGGAGAGGAAACGAAATATAACCTTATAATAAATTAACAGGAAGCTAGTTATTCATTCTAACCCCCACCAGCGTCCCGCTGGACCGGCAACATCCTGTTGCATCGGGTTGTAACATCGCTGGTGCTAACCAGAGTTTTGGTAGAAAAACCGCTCATCCTGCCGTGTCCGCCATAGCCTTGGCGACGGCTGGGAGCGTAGTCGAAGGGCCAGTTGGACCGGCAACATCCTGTTGCATCGGGTTGTAATATCAATAATAAAATAAAGAGGCAAGCTCTTTTTCATATTTTTGCTTAGGATAATCCTGTTCAGGATAGTCCTGTTCAGGATAGTCCTGGTTAGGATAATACTGTTGTTTTGTCTTTTTTTTCATTAATCGTAATAGCTTT
>CAZJVC010000003.1:28090-33730 GCA_964549515.1 uncultured Pseudomonadota bacterium
CTGGTTAGGATAATACTGTTGTTTTGTCTTTTTTTTCATTAATCGTAATAGCTTTGAGATGAATAAGCAGGTGAACCCGAAGGCTATTTTTTTGAGTTTTATATCACGGTCTCTGCCGATAAGTGGAATATTAAGACTTGAGCCTTGGATTATGCATGCAAGTCCTATGACATTTAGAATTGTATTTACTGGATAGTTTGCAGAGCTGTGCATGATAATAATGGCAAAAACAATTTTTTTCATCGAAAACCCCATCACACTTTTTATTAAATCTAACGAGTAAAAAAAGGAAGTGCAACGGGGTTGTAATATCGGAGGTCAGTTATTTATTTCCGCCACAATCTTTGCCACCATTTTCGCCAACATACTGTGGTTTCTGGTTTCTTGTGATGGTCGCAAGGAACATCCGTTTTTTCATGAGCTATTGCCTCAAGTTCTTCACGACATTTATGTCCTTTTTGATGCCATTCGCGGCCTTTTTCAGAGTTTGATCGAGGAACAACTGAAGCTGCCTCTTGGATGCATTTTCCACATACCATTCCATCAGCTGTTTCTTGGTCACTGTATGGGCAAAGGGTTGTGTCTATTCTGTTAGCAAGTAATGTGAAAATGCTATCGATAGCAATACTTTTTTCAGGACCCATGCAATGTTGGACAGCAGTTGGTGCAAGTTCTACTCCAAATTTTAGTGTGCTACGTAATCCGTATATAGCCCATGTGCGCTTATCTTGCTCATTAACGTTTGCTTCTGCAAATTGTTGAGCACCATATGGCAAACGAGAAACCTTTGTTTTTGGATAAAGTCTATTAAATGATGAAATAATGTGGAGGGATAAAGATAATAAGTTTGTACCTTCTTCTATCGCATCTTTGCTGCCCTCATCTAGATCGGAGCCATTAAGTTTTTCCCGTGCGTTAAGTGTGCCCAAAGATATAAGCGTTGATGCAGATGTTGGATTGAACAATAAACGTGAAAACCAGCCTGGTCTGTCTATGTCAGATCGATATTTTGATAAATCATCTGCCCACGGTGAACTCGTTGCACGGTTTTTAAGTTTTCGCCATGTTCCCAAGTCCATTGATTGGGTCGGCAAAATAGCTAATAATCCAATAGTCAGTAATAGTTTTTTATACATGCGAAAAACCTCCATTTTTCTTCATTTTAAAGGGGTTCGTATGGTACGAGATGCTAGCATAAACTGCTCGCTCCTCACCACGAACGGGATATTTTATTTCGTCCGTTCGCCCTGCTGTGCCCGCCATAGCCTACGTCTTCGCTAAAGCTACGCCGCACAGGTTGGCGACGGCTGGAGGAGCCGATGTAATCGGCGTCTCCCTTCGAAAATACTCAGGATAAACTCTGGGTGCGAGCGGAATAGAACATTCTTCACGGGATTTTAAAGCGTGAAGTCTATATTTATAGCCTATCAGAAATATCCCATTTGTCAATATCTTGATGGCGAAGAACGTTTTGATGGCAGTCATTTTTGTACGAGTTGGGCTAGGGCTTTTCAGGCGAGATCTGCTCAAGCTGGGCTTGTTCAGGTGAGATCTGCTCAGGCTAGGCCTGCTCAGGCTAGGCCTGTTAGATTGTTCTATGCTATACTTAGGATATGAATTATTGGAAAGAAAAGATCATTATTGGGAACAAAACATATTCTCGCTTTTTAGGTGGGCCATTGGATGGCTATACTGATTCTCCGTGGCGTCGTTTGGTAAGGCAGTTTTCACCAGAAAATATGCTTTATTCTGAGATGCGCCATATATCGTGTATTGCCAATGAAAGTGGAGCTTTAAAAGCGCTTAATTTTGAACAGATGGAGCGGCCATTAAATTTTCAGATAACGGTTAATGAATTAAGGATAGATTGTATAGAGGCAGTTGTTGAGCGTATTGAGGCAAAAGGTGTTGATGCGATTGATATCAACATTGCCTGTCCTGCTCGCAATGTGGTTAAGTCACAATCAGGATCCGCGTTGATGGTGGATATTGATTTTCTTGAGAAAGTGTTACGGCGTATTAAAGTTGTGGCATCGGTGCCAGTAACAGTGAAAATGCGTGCTGGTTTTAAGGAAAAAAATGCACTTGATGTTGTAAGATTAGTTGAAAATTGTGGTATTGCTGCTATTGCGATACATCCAAGGCTGCAGAGTGCAAAATTTAGTGGTGAGCCGGATTATTCGTTAGTTGCTGAGATTAAACAAGCCATTTCTATTCCGTTACTCTATTCTGGTGGCATTCATACTTTTGAAGATGCTCAATCAGTGTATGAAAGAACTGGCGTAGATGGCTTTCTAATTGGTCGTGGTATGTTTGGTCAGCCATGGAAATTGGCTGAACTGCAAGCACTGTCTGAAGGTAAGGAATATAACATTTCACTGGAGCAACAGTTAGAGGTGGCGATACAACATTTACATTTTGTAGTTGACTACTATGGTCAAGACGGGTTATATGCATTTAGGAAGCATTTGGCTTCATATGTGAGTGGATTTGAGAATGCGTCACGTGTTCGTGAGCGTTTGATTCGATTAGATTCTAAGGAGGTCTTGGAAAAGGAGCTTCGTGCTTGTGTAGGAATGAAGCGTGACTAAACGATTAGTGTGGTTGTTGTCTGTTTTTCTGTTCTGTGCTGGCATTAGTTATTATCGCCAGTCAATGAGTTCTGTTGTTCGCTGGCTGAGTTCGTGTTCAGCGTACCCTTTTCTTAAAACGTACCATGTATTAGGATCCTATGTTGATGGGTATAAGGCATGGCTTGTTTCAAAAAAATCATTGTGTAATAAGATCGCCTATTTAGAAAAAGAGCGATCAGAGTTTTTGGACGAACTTATTGAATATAAAGCTCTATCTTTTTATAAAGAAGAAATAAAAGAGCTTGATCTCTTTCGAAAAAAATATACAAAATATCGAAGCAATCGCATTGCTCAAGTTTTAACGATTCACCAAAATAACGATGAACATTATTTGTTGCTTGAAGGTGGTAGCAGGGATAACGTAAAACTTGATATGTTAGCTATGTATAAAAATCATCTTGTTGGTAGAGTTGTCGAGGTTTTTTCATGGTATAGCAAGGTGCGCCTTATTACCGACAAGCGAATGCATATTGCATGTTATTGTGCGCGAACGAAGGCAAAAGGTATTTATGCAGGAACAAATCAGTCTGAATCATATCTTAAATTTGTCGATCATTTGCAACGAGTGCGCAGAGATGACTTGGTTATTTCGAGTGGAAAGGGACTTGTTTATCCCCGCGGTTTAAGTTTAGGGAAAGTTGATCGCTTTGTTAAGCGTGATGTTGATTATGAGATTGTTGTTAAACCACTCATTGATTTATCCGCGTTGGAGTACTGTTTATTGAGCACGGTCTCATAGAGATGAGCGTGAAGGGGCCCATCTGCAAAAGGGCTTTCTTTTGCTTTACCTTGAGGCTTTTTTGCTTAAAGATCGTTGTGTATTTTGTTTTTTGACTTTGTCGGTCTTTTACTTTAATCTATTTATTGAAATGAATGAGTTCAAGGGCGGTTAGCTCAGTTGGTAGAGCATCAGTCTTACAAACTGGGGGTCACAGGTTCGAGCCCTGTACCGCCCACCAGCTTTCGCCAAGGCTTCAGCTGGCAGGGCCAGTTTTTTAAATGATTGAAATTTGTTAATCCTCGGTAGCTCAGTTGGTAGAGCAAACGACTGTTAATCGTTTTGTCGCAGGTTCGAGTCCTGCCCGAGGAGCCAGTCTACGTTTATCCGGGCCTTCAGGCTCGGCAAACTACGCCTGGCGCAGCCATTGATTTGAAATTATCCTCTGTAGGACGAGAAGTTTATCCTGAGCGAAGTCGAAGGGAGTCCTGCCCGAGGAGCCACAAGCTTCCAGCTTGACCGGCAACATCCTGTTGCATCGGGTTTTAATTAGGTCGAAAAGGGAGTGTTGAAGTAATTTTTTCCAGTATAATTCTGGGGTTGTAGCTCAGTTGGTTAGAGCGTCCGCCTGTCACGCGGAAGGTCGCGAGTTCGAGTCTCGTCAGCCCCGCCATATGTGTTGATCGTCGCATGTGGCAATGGTTTTAAATGGCTCACGTAGCTCTACGTCGAGCTTTTCACGATCCAGCCTTAAGTTCGAAAAGAAGAACCTCAAAAGTTGCTGTTTTTCATCCAGTTCCGAACTCATAAAAATCTCTTTAGCATTTTTTGCCAAGTCTAATACTTCTCTAGCCGCTATTAATTCAGCTTCGTTGTCATTATCGTATGATTTTATTTCGAGTATTAGGGCTTGCTGTTCTTGCTTATATTCTTCAAGCTTAAAGTGGTAGGTTTGCTCATCAATTTTGCCATCAATATGCATATCAATAAGCTTTGAGATTCGTTCCTGTATAAAGTTTAGCTTTTGGTTGAGTTTATATTGAGATGTTCTGGCAGTTTCTAGTTGCTGTATTTCATCTTCTTTTATGTGGTGTACAATCTCATCAACTTGTTCGTTAGTAAGTTGTATGTTATCAAAATACCCTAAAAGATTCTCGAGTAGCACTTCTTCCTTTACCCATTTCTTAGTGCAAATTCGTTTAGAGTTGTGGCAACTATAGTACACATATTTTTGTTTTTTTATGTCACCACAAACAGTGCTACCGCAATTCATACATTTAATGAGACCACGTAGCAAAATGGGTTTTCCCGCATATTGTACAGGTGCTTTATGATGGCCATTGATTATGCATCGTACCGTGTTGAATAGATGTTCCGGTATTAATTTCTTGTATTTATGAGGATAAAGTTGTCCCTTAACACTCATAATGCCGATATAAAAACGATTTTTTAGTATCAGCTCAACAGTGCGAGCAGTTATTGATTTGCCACGAGATGTTTTTGCAAATCCTTGGGCACGCATTTTGGAGGCGACTGTTTGAAACGAGTTGTTGCCTTTTGCATAGAGCTCGAATATTTTTTTTACACAAGGTGCTTGATTTTCGTCTATTATGATATCTTTTGTTCCAGAAGGCAGTGTAATGTTTTTATATCCATATGGCGCCTTTGAGGTCCATTGTCCATTTTTTATGCACTGTTCTTGGCTTCTTTTTACATTGTCGCTAAGTTGGCGAACATAGCTCGAGGCAAACAAGACGCCAATGTCCCATTGCAATAGTTGAGCACTATTGGAGAGCTGATTTACAACGAGCCCTTCACGCAAGAAATGCAACTCTAGCTTGCCAAGTTTGCGTAACTCATCAAGTAATGGCGTCTCTCTAAAGCTGCGTTGTAATCGATCAACAGTGTCGGTGATTAGCGCAAAAGGTTCTTTAGATTTTTTTATGTAGTTAATTATTTGTTCAAATTGCTTGCGTGTTTCTTTGGACGATGACTCAGTTACCTGAAAAGTACTATCAATAGTGAAGTTTTTTCTGAGAGCATACTCAGTTAGTCGTCGTACTTGGGCAGGTATAGACTGCCCATCTTCTTGATCTTTACTGGAAACGCGAGCAAAAATAATTGCCTTCATTGATTACACTTGTTTTATGTTGCTGAGTAATTGCTCTAGGTCTTCTTTTTTGTATAGGCGATAGGAGTTCTGTGGGTTGCGGTAGACCGTAATTTTCTTATCTTTTTCCCAGTTGCGCAATGTGTTGGGTGTAACGCCAATAAAAATTGCTGCGGTTT
>CAZJVC010000004.1:0-7166 GCA_964549515.1 uncultured Pseudomonadota bacterium
GGACTAAAAAAACCGTTCGTGGTGAGGTGCGAGCATTTCTGCGAGCCTCGTACCATACGAACGAAAAAAAATAGAGAGAATCTAATGACATTGTCGTTAGATTCTCTCTCCCATAGCCGAACTTGTCGGTGATAGATTACTTACTGCGGATACTTAAACATAACATTCACGCGTCGATTTTGCGCCTGAACATTGCGATCTTCATTTCGTGTAGCCAAGCATGATGTCCCTCGACCAACTGCCTTCATACATTTTTCTGGCACACCAAACTTCTTAAATGTATTCTTTATTGTCTCAGCACGTTTTTGCGATACTGCTTGATTATAACTTTGGCTACGTGTAATCAAACAAGAGTGTCCTTCAATAATAACTGTCGCCCCATCTTCACAAGCTAACTTAGCAAGTTCAGCATTATGACGAACAATTGGCCCTTGATCATTCTTAATATTTACGCGATCAAAATCAAAGTAGATAATCTCTGTTGGTTGTTCATCATCAAGCTCTTCCCAGGCCCATGAATCATCTAGTGCATCCTTTTTAGCACCATCCTGTTTTTCTGCTTCATCAAATAAATCATAATCGTCATCCTCTAAAACAAATCCATCAATCTCTTCATCATAGCCACTCGCTTTGCCAGCACTCTTTTCATATTTTACATGCGAATGTTTCTTTTTTTCACCACGATGAATACATGACGGCAGTGTTAATAATAATAAGATACACACAAAAAATTTTTTCATTCCCAACCTTTCATCTTTTTACCAAAATAAAATTATCCTGTTATTTATCTGTTACTATCATAATTTCAAGACACTTTCTACTACAAGTGTATTCATTAAGCAAAATTTACGCTATATTTAAGATAATAAAAAAATTTTAGAAAAAAAGGGACTCTGTATTATATAATGAAAAAAATTTTAATCAGTGTTAATCCATGGCAAACTCGCGCAGCAGTAACAAAAAATGATCACCTTCAAAATATTTATTTTGAGGCACATACAACAGAACAACTAGAACGATCTTTCTATAAAGGCTTTATTGCCAAAGTTCTTCCTGGCATACAAACGGCATTCGTTGATATTGGCCAAGAAAAAGCAGGTTTCCTGCACATATCTGAAATTGACCGCGAACTTGCTTTAACACGAATGCAAGAAACAATTACACTCGATGAGCCTAACGAAGAAAAAAAAGCAAGACGGGCGCCTCTTGATATCAGCAAAATCTTAAAAGAAGGCGAGCCGATACTTGTTCAGGTCAGCAAAGAACCGGTCTACGAAAAAGGTGCAAAACTCACAACATGCTTCACCTTACCAGGCCGATTTATTGTTTTACTGCCAAATATTCCACGCATCGGAATTTCAAAAAAAATTGACGATCGTGATGAGCGACAACGCTTACGTGATATCGTCCAAAAAAATCTTCCCGCAGGAATGGGTGCCATTATACGAACCTCAAGCACCAGTCGTGGCGAAAAAGAAATTAAGCAGGACTTAAATTATCTGATCAAAATATGGAACACTATTCGTGATTCATATGAAAAAGCAGAAAGAAAAGAAAAAATCCATGCGGATTTACCGCTATCACTCTCCGTTGTACGAGATCATTTAGATGAAGACGTTGAAGCGGTGATAACCAATGATAAAAACACCCAACAAGAAATATATCGTTTCCTAAAAAATGTCGCTCCGGAATATACACATAAAATAAAACTGTTTAGTGAACCGCCACTATTTTTCTCACATTACAATATAGACAAACAAGTTGAAGCAGCATTGCAAAAGAAAGCAACGCTAAAGTCTGGCGGCTCAATTATCATTGAAACAACAGAAGCAATGACCGTCATCGATGTAAACACAGGAAAATACACGGGCAAAACAAATCTTGAAGACACTATTCTTCGAACAAACCTTGAGGCCGCAGATGAAATTGTTAGACAACTAAGACTGCGCAACATTGGTGGATTGATTGTTATCGACTTTATTGATATGTCTTCATCAGCAAATCGACAAAAATTATATCGCTTCCTTGAGCAAACGTTACGTGAGCATGATAAAAATCAATCTGTAGTTCTTAAAGTTTCTGAATTTGGGCTTGTTCAAATGACACGCAAGCGCAGCAGAAAAACCTTGGTGCAACAACTTACAGAAACATGTCCAACGTGTCATGGGCGTGGCTTTATCAAGTCAGTAAAAACACTAAGTTTTACCATTTTGCGCCAACTAAAAACTGCAATTCTCACTGAAAGTAAAGACATAAAAAATGTTACGCTATTTGTAAACCCAAAAGTTTTTGATTTCCTTACACAAATAGAGTTCGACGCAATCTTAAATCTTGAAAAAGAATTTAATGGCACAATAACTGTAGTAAGTTCAGAAAAACTTACGCCAGAGAGCCATCAAATCATACTTAAATAAGATTTCGTTATAAAATTCATAAGGCTACGTGATGTCAAACAATATTCTTGAAAAGTACCCCGAGTATGAAGCTACAATCGGTATAGAAGTGCACGTACAACTTAATACCAAGAGCAAAATCTTTTGCTGCTGTCCAAATCAAGTAAACAAAAAACCGAATCACAATGTCTGTCCTGTTTGTGCAGGATACCCTGGTGTCCTTCCAGTCCTCAATAAAGAGGTTGTTAACAACGCAATTCTTATCGGACTCGCAACACATTCAGATATCGCATCAGAATCAACCTTTGCTCGTAAACACTATTTTTATCCAGACTTACCAAAAAACTACCAAATCACGCAGGATGATAAACCAATCTGCAAAGATGGTTCTGTTACAATTCTCGATGAAAAAGGCGAAAAAAAAACTATTCGCCTAACAAGAATTCATATGGAAGAAGATGCTGGTAAAAACATTCACAGCCCAAAGACAAACGAAAGTTTCGTTGATCTAAATCGTACCGGCACACCATTATTAGAAGTTGTGACTTATCCAGATATTTCCACTGCAGAAGAAGCACGTTCATATTTAAAAGCATTGCGCAATATTGTATTACACCTTGGAATTGGTACTGCCAACATGGAAGATGGTGCATTTCGTGCAGATACAAACATCTCAGTTCGCAAAAAAGGTGAAAGCAAACTTGGTACCAGAACTGAATTAAAAAACATCAACTCCTTTAAATTTATTGTTGATGCAACCAACTACGAAATTGAGCGCCAAATTAACGTTCTCAAACAAGGCGAGAAAGTTAGCCAAGAAACACGTTCGTGGGATACTAAAAAAAAGGTAACATCTGTCATGCGCTCCAAAGAAGAAGCGGCAGATTATCGCTACTTTCAAGAACCTGATTTACCAATTTTAGAGATCAGCCAATCATGGATCGATACAATCAAAAAAGAAATTCCTGAACTTCCAGAACAAAAATTTGAACGGCTCACAAAAACATGCTGTCTATCAGCATACGAAGCACAAATTTTAATTGATGATCGCGAACTCGCTGCCTATTTTGATGAGGCGCATACTCATTACCAAAGTGACAATCTTATCAACTGGATATTGCGAAACCTGATTAGCTATCTAAAAGAACTTAAGCAGGACAATTCTGAATTAGAAATTTCTTCATGCAAAATACAACCTAAGCAACTGGCAGAGCTGGTACAGTTAATTGATAAAGGCACAATCAATACCAAAGTTGCACAAGAAATTTTTGAAGAAATCGCCCAAACTGGCAAAAATCCAAGCGACATTGTCAAAGAAAAGGGGCTTGAACAAATTGATTCTAAAGAAGAACTCGAAAAAATTGCTACAACAATCATTTCGCAAAACCCAAAACAGGTTGAAGCTTATAAAGCTGGCAACGAGCGTCTCTTTGGATTTTTCATTGGCCAAGCAATGAAGGCATCGCAAGGTAAAGCAAACCCCAAAAAATTAAACGAACTCTTCAAAAAACATTTGGACAAGTAATTCAAAGACCATAACCTATTGCCAAAATCAGATATAATAAAACTTAAACCATATGGTGGTACACAATGGACAATAAATGGTGTCTTTCAATAAAGCTTTTACTTTCTATTATCTGCTTTAATTTCTTTGTTAAAGGAAAAATATGTGAGATACAAAGTATATCTCAGCTTACATATCCGAAAAATACCAATATCCTTGTTGCCTTTGATATTGACAACACTATTTTTGAACTTTCAACAGCACGCGGTTCAGATGCATGGTTTTACCACGCAATTAACTATTACACAAAACACAAACTATCATATGATGCGGCATTCAAAAAAGTTATCCCGCACTATTTTCATTATCAAAAAAATGGAACGGTTAAACCCGTTGAAACCGACACAATTAAACTCATTGACACCTTACAAAAAAATAACATTCCGACTGTAGCTCTTACTGCACGCAGCAAATCTATTATAGACTTAACTATAAAACAGCTTAATTCAATCAACATTAATTTAAACAAAAATCACTTTGCCAATCGTACTTTTACCTTCAAGAACACCTCCTGCCCTTCTTACCTCAAGAATGGTGTCATTTTTTGCGGCAATAATAAAAAAGGTGAAATTCTTAGACAATTTCTTAAAGAAGTCAACATGAAACCTTCATTGGTCATTTTTATTGATGATAAACGAAAATATCTTGAAGATGTTGAAGCTAACCTTACAAAAATTTCAATACCCTTTCTCGGCTTCCGCTACGGATATCTTGATGAAAAAGTTAAAAACTTCCAATTTCATGAAAGTATGTTAACTATTCCTGCATGAAACTAATTGTGCATCAAAAAATTCGTAGGTGTGCTGTATCCCTTGAAGCACAGAAATTTCAGGTTGATATCCAAGAACATTTCGTGAACGGGTTAGATCTGGACGCCGCCTTGTTGGATCTGTCTTATCAATATTTTCACGATAACTCGCACCAAGAACTTTCTTTCCCAACAATCGTGCAAGCTTATTTACTGTTCTCGCTAATTCATTAACAGTTATCTCATATTCACTGCCCACATTAAATACTTTGTCACTGAGCTTAACCTGTTTTGAAAAAGAAAAATTCATTAGACGAACTATGCAATCAACTGTATCAGAAACATATGCAAAACTTCTGGTTTGAGAACCATCACCATAAATAACCACCGACTTATTCTCTATAAGTGCCTGAACAAAATTAGTGACGACACGACCATCTTCTAACTTCATGTAAGGACCATACGTATTAAAAAGTCTAGCAATCCGTACGTCCAACCCAGATCTATCGACATACAACTTAATCAAGGTCTCCGCCCCCCGCTTTGATTGATCATATTGTGAACGTTTTCCAATAGGATTAACATTGCCCTCATACGTCTCTGGTTGAGGATGCATCTTTGGCTCACCATAAACTTCCGATGTTGATGCAAAAAGAAATGGAATTCGTTTTTCCAAGGCAAGATCCATACAATTTTTAGTCCCATGCAAACCCGTCCTTAATGTTTCAACAGGCAATGCATAATAAAACTCTGGGCTCGGCACTGAGGCCAGGTGCAACACATAATCTATATTGCCCTCAACTGTGAATGGAATTGTTGCATCCCAGCGTTGCACATAACAATTTTTATACTTTTCCAACGCATCAAAATTTGCCTCATCACAACATAATCCATTATCAACAACAATGACCTGCTGCCCTTCTTTTAATAAACGCTCAGTCAAATGCCGACCAATAAAGCCAGCACCACCAGTTATAAGATATCTTTTTTGACCAACCTGCTGCTTTTCTAATGTTCGCGGCACAATACATAATTTTTTAGCACGAGAAATATCAACAGAAACAGGATTATCCTGTAGTGGTTCTATTCTGCAATCATCACATTTTTTCAATAAACCAATTTTACCTATGACTTTACAACGTTGCTCCATTTGATCTTCCAATGAAACGGCTAAAGAACCCTCAAACGAGGCATTATTAAGACCTAACGAACAAATTTGTTCAAGAGAAACTCTGTCAACTAAACTAGACTCAAATAACAATACACGCACATCTATATTGCCCAACTCTTTAAATCTAAAAAATGAACTTGCCCATGCTAACGCAACACGCGCTCCTTCAAAAAAACAAGCCCTCTCATCAAGTGGGGACCGACCTTGCACTTCCGCTGGCAATGCAATAATTATCGGAATATTCGCATTGTGCAGCTCTTTAAGAACATTCGGAAGTTTAAATAATGGTTCATCAAATAATTGTTTACTTTTTTTCTCTGATAAATACGAAAACAGTACGGCCCTTTTATTATTATTTTTATCAAAAATATTATAAAATTCTGCATGTAATAATGTACAACTACATAAAAAAACCAATAAAAATTTTAGCATGTGATATTTATCCTTTTCTCAGGAAAGGGGTGTTCAATTAGGGTCTATTCATTAGCAATAATTTATATTAGTCTAACGCAAAAAGAAAGTTGCACAATATGGAAGACTCATATCTCTATATAGCTAATTGGAAAATGTATTTGACGTGCAATCAAGCACGGGAATGGTTAAATGACAACATTGAAACTCTTGCCACACTCGCACACGACAAAAAGATCGTTCTTTGTCCATCGTTCGAATCATTGGCCCACATCACATCGGTTACAAAAAAAACACAAATTTCAATCGGAGCACAAGATTGTTCCGCACACGAAACTGGCGCCTATACTGGACAAGTATCAGCACAATCACTTGCAGAGCTAGGTTGCACACATTGTATTGTTGGCCATAGTGAACAACGCAAATATTGCAACAATGATGATCTCTATCAAAAAATTGAACAACTCCTAAATAACAATATTACACCAATTGTATGTATACAAAACAAACCCCACCTGAGCAACCCTTCAGAAGAACTTGAACCTATCATAAAAAGTTTAACTACCCATAAAAAGGAACTTTTTATTGCATATGAACCAGTAGAATCAATCGGAACTGGCAACGTGCCTTCCAATGAAATGATTCAAGAGACTTTTGAAAAAATAATAGAAATCTTAGATAAAAGCACTACAACCAAAAACTATCAACTTCTCTATGGCGGTAGTGTTTCCGAAAAAACTATCAATCGACTCAAAGAAATTCCTCACATGAGAGGATTCCTAATTGGGAGAGCAAGCACCGATATCGAAAAATTTAAAAAAATCATTTAGCAGAATAATCCTGAACAGGCCCCACCTGAACAGGTCACACCTGAACAGG
>CAZJVC010000004.1:7266-26137 GCA_964549515.1 uncultured Pseudomonadota bacterium
ATTTAGCAGAATAATCCTGAACAGGCCCCACCTGAACAGGTCACACCTGAACAGGTCACACCTGAACAGGTCACACCTGAACAGGTCACACCTGAATAAGAACACATATTTCTCAAACAACAAAAAAAGTAGTAAACTGGTGAAAACAGACTAAGCTTAACTAGGCATCGTCTGAAAAGTATTCAAACTAAGAGCTGTTAAGGATTGATATGTTGTTTGGTTTATTATCTTTTTTCTTCGCTTTTTTAATGGTCTTTATGATTTTGATCATCCTTGTTCAAAAAGGTAAAGGCAGTCTCGGTATTGGAAACATTGGTGGTGGCAATCAAATGCTCTTCGGAGGTAGTGGCGGACAAGATCTATTTCAAAAAATCACCTGGGTCTTGGGTGTATTATTGGTTATTGGCTCACTCGGTTTAGCAATTTGGAAAACTAAGCTCATTGGTGTAAGCACCTCATTACTGAGAAAACCAAAAGCACCTATAGAACGCCAAATCCCCGCCCATCAAGCCACACAACAAGAACAAGACTCAGAGTAATCTGAAAGCCAATTCTTTTAGGGAGTTTCATTTGATCATTCCTATGCTGAATACAGTAGGGAAAACTACTGTTATTGTTTGTACCGAAATAGGACGCTTATCAGAATTTTTGTGGAATGTTATACGTGCATGTAGGACGCGATTACCGTTTAAAAAAATATGCAATCAGATGAATGCTATTGGTATTCATTCACTTGCAATTACAATCGTTACAGGTGCTTTTGCAGGCGCGGTCCTAGCATATCAAACATATGAAGGATTCAAAAAATTTGGTGGACAAGATCTTCTTGGCGCAATTGTTGCACTAAGTATGATCCGGGAGCTTGGTCCTGTTTTTACTGGATTGATGGTAACTGGCAGAGCTGGATCATCAATCGCCGCAGAAATCGGTACCATGCGCATCAGCGAACAAATTGACGCACTCAAAACAATCGGCATTGATCCGTTTCGATATCTCATTGTTCCACGTATCATCGGTTCAACATTAATTATGCCATTCCTAACATTATTTTCGATGTTTGCAGGTATTGTTGGCGGATACATTGTTTCCACCTATGCACTTGGCATTCCGTTTGACACCTACGTCTCACACATCAAAGAACTCGTTGAGCCTTTTGATGTCATCGGCGGAATTATTAAGGGAACAGTATTCGGCTTTGTATTATCGCTCATAGGATGTTACAAAGGTTATTACGCTAAAGATGGTGCCCGTGGCGTTGGAGCGGCAACAACACAAAGTGTGGTTATGGGCTCAATTATAATCATTATTGCTAACTATTTCTTAGCGATTATCTTATTTGGAATATGAGTATGATTAAATTGGTAAAGATACGAAAAAAATTTGATAATCGCTGGGTAACAAAAGATGTCTCACTCACTATTCCCAAAGGAAAAATGACAGTTATTGTCGGACGGTCGGGTGAAGGAAAGTCTGTTTTACTTAAACAAATAATTGGACTAATCAAACCAACATCCGGATCAATCATTATTGAGAACATTGATATAACAAAATTAAGAAAAAAGGAACGTACAAAGGCTTTAAGCAAAATTGGATACGTTTTTCAATTTGCTGCGCTTCTTGATTCTTTAACGGTATTTGAAAATGTAGGTCTTCCGCTCATTGAAAAGGGATATTCACGCAAAGAAATTTTGCCAATTGTTACAGAAAAGTTAGAGCTCGTTAATCTTCACCAAGATACGCTCTATAAATATCCGTCAGAATTATCGGGAGGAATGCTCAAGCGCGTTGGCCTTGCACGGACACTCGTCCATAACCCAGAAATTATCTTGTATGATGAGCCTACAACAGGACTAGATCCAGTCACAACACGCATTGTTCACGAACTAATGAATACTATGCAAAAAAAACTTAACCTCACCTCAGTTGTGGTATCACATACAGTTGAAGCATTTAAATATGCTGACTATGTAGCACTACTTCAAGACGGAGAAATAAAGTATTTTGGTGATGCACATACGATATGGGAATCAAAAAATCCCGATATTCATAACTTTATTCGCGGAATTTCTTCATAAAAACTATCTCTTCTTACCTTCGTTAGATCTATAGAAACTTATGAAAGAAACCGCGATCAATAACACTATAGCAACAATCAGCGAAATGAACTTTAATTTTACATCTAAATATTTCCATGTACGCCAATAACCATCAACTCCAACCGCAAGTCCCGATAACACTAACCCAGCACTTACGGAAGGAACAGGTACAATCAAACTTATTGCTACTAAAAGTAGCGCTATAAACAAGGAAACATAGAAAACAACTGAACTTCGTTTTTTACGTAATTCTTCTAATCTCAAATCTCTCGTTTTTAGTAATTGACGCAGCTCTTTACCGTCAGCACCTTTAAACTCTCTACCCAATGCTTCTTGTTTATCTTTTAAAACCTCAAATCTTTTGAATTCTCCAGCAGTTAAAAACTTTTCATCAAAATCACTTCTAAAACTTAAATCTTGAAACTTTGGATAAAAAACATTTATTCCCAAATGAACACAGATAGGAAAAGAGACCGCCAAAATCACAGCTATTCCAAAATCTCTTACAACTGAAAAAAAATCCTTCATACAATTCTCCTAATGGTAATTTTCTCTCTAATCAAAACCTAGCACTCTAAATCCTGTCTTGCAACGCCAATCCAAATATTAAAAGACTTCCTTCACGTTTTTACTGAGATTTGGTATCTTTAAAGAAAGCATTACCCTTAGGATTAAAATGATTTCTCGCGTTAAAGGAACACAAGATTTATTAGATCTCACCCTTTTCAACTTTGCAATTGACCAAACAAGAAAACATTTGGAATCATATAACTTCATAGAAATAGCTACGCCAATCTTAGAGCCAACAGAACTTTTCAAACGTTCACTTGGTTTACAAACAGATGTAGTCAGCAAACAAATGTACACACTTGGCGAAAAAGATGAAATATGTTTACGCCCAGAAGCCACAGCCTCAACAGCCCGTGCATTTGTAGAAAACCACATTCAACAAACACCGTGGAAAGTCTTTTCATGGGGTTCAATGTTTCGTCATGAACGCCCACAAAAAGGCCGTCTTCGCGAATTTCATCAAATCAACATTGAAGCTATTGGCGCACCGTCAATAGCGCAAGACGCACTATTCATCAAAATGCTTGATAGCCTTTTTGTTCAACGCTTCAAATTAGAAAGTTATGCTCTTCATATCAATTTTCTTGGCACACCTGATGACCGAAAAAAACACAAAGAAGCACTACTCACATTTTTAACAAAACATGAAGCAAAAATCTGCAAAACATGTCTTGAACGAAAAGAAACAAACACATTGCGCATCTTTGATTGCAAAAATCCTGAATGCCAAGAGTTGTATAAATCCGCACCACAAATAACCGACTACTTATCCCAAGAATCAAGCAAAGAATGGCAAAAACTACAAGAACAACTTGATATTTTAAGCGTAACATACGTGGTAGCACCGTCACTTGTACGCGGATTAGATTACTATAATAAAACTGTCTTTGAATTTGTCAGTCATGATCTAGGGGCTCAAAGCGCTTTTTGTGGTGGTGGCCGCTATGATCATCTCATTAAGGCGATTGGTGGTAAAGATGATGAACCATCAATAGGCACTGCAATCGGCCTTGAACGTTTGTTATTACTTTTAGAGCCAATCAAAAACCAATTATCGCTACCACAAATGCAAGCACTTAGCGTCATCATTCCACTAGAAACTGAACAAAATAGTCTAGCATTACTAATTGTTGATGAATTACATCAAAATAATATCTGTTGCGATGTATTGCTTGATGACTCTTCACTTAAAAGTAAAATGCGAAAAACAAATAAAATGGGTGCTCAATGGGCAATCATTATCGGACCAGAAGAACAACAACAGAAAAAGGCTGTGCTAAAAAATATGGTTAACGGCAAAGAAGAAACAATACCTCAAACGGAACTTGTTAAAAAAATAAAATAACTTTATATCGCTCGTATGGTACGAGGCTCGCATAAATGCTCGCACCTCACCACGAACGGTTTTTTTTAATTCCGTTCGCCCTGAGGAACGAGCAAAGCGAGTGTCTCGTAGGGTACGAACGCTAACCTGAAATAAAAAATGAAAAACGATCAAAAAATCCATCTCAGTAAATTCTTAGCAACATCCGGCGTTGCTTCGCGCCGCAAAGTAGTTGAAGAAATAAAAAAAGGACTTGTTGCGGTTAACGAGACTACGATAACAGAACCAGGACACGTCGTAAGAGAAGGCGACACTGTTACGTACAAGGGCCAACATGTTAAGCCAGAAAAAAAAGTATATATAATCTTGAACAAACCCAAGGGGTACATCACCTCAACAGCAGATGAACGTGGACGAAAAACAGTGATGGACTTGATACAGACATCGTCTAAACAGACCTCGTCTGTTAAGAATCTTCGCCTTTTCCCAATTGGACGTCTTGATAGAAATACGACCGGTATTTTGCTTCTCACAAATGATGGTGAACTTGCACAAAAACTCTCTCATCCACGTTATCAAACATCAAAAATATATCGCGTCACGCTAGACCGTCCGTTAGTTAAAGCTGACCTTAATAAACTTCATCTCGGAATTCGCTTACAAGATGGCTTTATTAAACCTGATCACGTGTATACCACACCAGGTTCACGCAGATATGAAGTTGTAATTGAAATCCACAGCGGCAAAAATCGCATTGTTCGGAGAATTTTTGAATCTCTGCAATATGATATAAAAAAATTAGACCGATCTCAATACGCCGGCCTAACGAAAAAAAACCTACCATCCCGTTCATGGAGATTCTTAACACCACTAGAAATTAAAAAACTTAAAGAAAATCAATAAAACCCTTGCAAAAAGAAGAAGAAGAAGAAAAGTATACTTAAAGTGTAAGATGTCTATCTTCATAAAAAAGGAGAGAAATATGAAGAAGATACTTTTATTATACCTCGCTTCCATTTCAAGTTGCATATTTGGTGCCTACCCCCCTTGGCAAGGAAAGTGTGAAAAAAAATACGAAGGGAATAACAGGAAAACACATATTTTTCTATGGCTACATCTAAATCTTTTTTTTGATTTGTCTTTATTTTTTTTACTTGACGAGCAAACGTTGGAGTTTGCAGGATATTCATTTTGCTCTCTTAGCTTTCAAGGCATATGGTTCAAGTTTTTCAGCTCGAGCTTCTTCTTGTGCAATAAGAATATTTCTAATGAATTCGTAGGTTAAATCTGGATTTTCTTCTGCAAGCCTTCCTATTCGTGCCCAATGTTCGATTTGACCAGCAACGGATCTATTAACTGCTTTAGACATAATTTTTGCTTCGAAAACAATAGTATCAGAAAGCTTAACAGGAGTTGCCATAATATTTTTCCTCTTAACCGTAAGTATTCATTTATATATTTTTTATAATACCAAAGGTAACCTTTTGCAACTACGAATCAATTTTTTAACGCAAGACAATAACTAACCAGTCACGCAAGAAATAGAAAAAAAATACAGCGAAAAGAATGCCATCGAAGCGATCCAAAAAGCCACCATGTCCAGGCAAAAGGTTTCCTGAATCTTTAATGTCTGCGCGCCGCTTTAACTTCGATTCAAAAATATCGCCCAAGAAAACTAGAAAACAGGTCCAAAGAACAAAAATTAAAACAAATGACCAACTTTTTGTTACCCCTTTTTCCCAAAGCAACGTTTTCATACCAATTAACGCAAAAACGTAACCGCCAATAAAACCTTCCCATGTTTTCTTCGGACTAATTGAAGGCCAAATTTTGTGCTTGCCAAATAAACTGCCAATAATATAGGCACCGGTATCGTGGGCAAAGGCTAAAATGAAAAGATATAAAAGCAACACACGATATTCAGATGTATGATTAAAATACATAATCAAAAGAAATGGCAAAGTTGGATAAATGGGTAAATAAAGCCAATACCAAATAGTACGCGGATGATAAAAATTTTTCCACTCAAATAGAATAACCGTAGCCAAAATCAAACCAAGTAATAAGGTAAAATAAATAGGTGGAAACCAAATATAAACCGACCAGAATATAACGCCAAACACAATGCCTGTCGCCAATCTAATCAAAAACGTACGTATGTCTTTTTCTTTAATCAACTTCTGAATTAAACGCATCTTCTATATATGAAATTTTAAAGCCATCATTTTCCTTCTTAACTAACGCTACATCAAAACGATAAGCAAAAACAATAGGATTACCCTGAACATTATTATCCTGAATAGTCTCAGATTTAACAATATACGCCCGTGCTGTTTTGGCAACTTTTCGCTGCTTAGTTAAATTAACAACTTCAGACAAATCAAAATAATTATCTCTACGACTTTTTACCTCTACAAAAGCAATGATATCATCTTTACGTACAATAAGATCAATTTCACCATATCGATCTTGATAATTACACTCACAAACCGTATAACCGTGTTGCTTCAACCATGACGCTACAGCAAGCTCCCCGTCATCCCCTAATTGTTTAGAGCGTAAAGAGCGATGCATAATGACGCCTCTTTCCAGGATTACATGTATATTTTGGATAATCTTTTCTCAGTTCTTTTTGCTTTGTCTTTGCTTCTGCTGGCTGCCTACTCTCACATGCTAACTCATACTCAAGCTCAAGAACTTCAGGTTTAATTTCATCTAAATATGGAAGATAGTTCTCTTTTATGAACTGCAAACGACCAACAGCAGCCTTACAATTACCGCGATTTAAATAAAAATAGAAGCGCAACAGTTCACTGTCATAAAGACGCTTCAACGAACCATGAGTCATATCTTCGACTTTTTCCATGAATTTGTCATAATCTTTGTGCCATTTAGCTTTCTTTGCATAATCCTTTGCCTGCTCAATAACTTCATGTGTCTTTTCTTGATCACGATCAGCTTGCATAACTTGACTATATAATGATTCAATCGCATGACAATCAGCATATGGTGCCTGATCACTCGCTGGATAAAGTTGTACGAACATTTGATACTCAGTTGCTGCTTCTTCCAATCGCTCTAGATCAAACAACATATCTGCATATTCCAAACGCAAATCACGAAGATCATCAGGATCTTCACACTTCTTAATCATCTGCACGACATATTTAATGGCAATATATTTATTGTCCTCCGCAAGAAGCTGTGCCTTCTCTTCTTTTAACTCATCGTACGGCATGTGATGTACAAGCTTAAACGTTTTACTTTGTTTAAACTCATCACGCTTAAAATAATTAACCTTCTTTTCAGGTTGCTTCGAACAACCAGCAATCAACAACAATCCTAATAAACATGGAATACACTTAAAAAATCTCATCAAAAACCTCTTGTTAATTTAATATCACTTTTTGTGAGAAACTATGATTATCAACCTACATTCATATGTTTCGACAGGCTCACCATGAACGGTTTTAAAAGATCCGCTCGCACTGCCGTGTCCTGCGAAGCTTTATTCAAAGCGGGACAGTGTCAGTCCCTTCGAGAATACTCATTATAAACTCCGCCTTTGGCGAAAACTGAAAGCTTGTCGAAGGATACAAGTGATACACAATTCACATCATACTAAATATCAATCAATTATTAGGTAGTTTATCACACCCAATAATGCACGCAACTTACATAAGTGTTTGATTATTATATTCTTATGGTATGATCGTAGAAATATGGAATCAAGGAGTCAGAAACTATGATAAAAACATTAGGTGAGCAGCTGATTGCCAAGAAATTGGTTACTAAAAAAAAGCTTGATGAACTCACCAATGAGGCTAAAAACGCACAGATAAGTCTCTATGAATATATTGTTAAGGAAAAAATAGTTTCCGAAGAACAGTTAGCAGAAATTTTTGCTGAACTTTTTGATCTTACATATATGCCAAAAATTAATGATGAATTTATTAATCCAGACTTGCTAAGCAAAGTCCCCTTCCGCTTCTTAAAAGAAAACCTCATTGTTCCAATAAAAAAAGATCAAAACATACTTATTATCATAGCAGATCCAACAAACTATCAAGCAGTAGATGAACTTCGCATCCTCCTTAACGAGCCAGCACCACTTGCCATATCAACACCAAAAAATATTAATGAAGCAGTCAACCGCTTCTATCCGCTTGAAGGTACCAAGCAAATGATTGAAGAGCTTGGTGAAACAGAAGAAATTGAAGAAGAGTCTATCGAATTTGGTGAAATTGATGAACGTGATATTGTCGGCACAGCGCAAGATGCACCAATTATCAAAATGGTTAACCATATTCTCTTTCAAGCAGCAAAACAAGATGCGTCCGATATTCATATAGAGCCACTTGAAAAAGAAATAAGCGTACGATATCGCATAGACGGCGTTTTACATACCGCATTTAATCCACCAAAACGCATACAAGCTGCCCTTGTTTCACGCATAAAAATTATGGCCAATTTAAATATTGCAGAAAAACGCAAACCTCAGGATGGCAGTATACAAATTAAGGTCGCAGACAAAGCAATTGATATTCGCGTCTCTGTATTACCAACAATTTTCGGCGAAAAAATTGTAATGCGTTTACTTGATAAAAGTCGCGGCTGTGTACCAATTGAAGATTTTGGCCTTAGTGAACATAATTATGAAATCGTTATTCAAAGCATCAATTTACCAAATGGTATTATACTGGTAACTGGTCCAACCGGCTCTGGTAAGACAACTACGTTATATTCCGTTCTCAATCGATTAAACAAGCCCGAGGTGAGCATCGTAACAGTTGAAGATCCAGTTGAATATCAAATGAACAGAATTGCGCAAGTACAGGTAAACGAAAAAGCCGGCGTCACTTTTGCATCCGCATTGCGATCTATTCTGCGTCAAGATCCAGACATTATAATGATAGGTGAAACACGCGACCAAGAAACGGCACAAATTGCCATTCAAGCATCCTTAACCGGACACTTAGTATTAACCACACTACACACAAACAATGCACCCGCGAGTATTACACGCTTACTCGACATGGGCGTTGAACCATTCTTAATTGCATCCTCAGTAACATGTATTATCGCACAACGACTGGTACGAAAATTATGTCCACAGTGCAAAAAACTATTCAAACCAGATGCCGCAATGATTAAATCACTTGGCTTAACCGCACAAGAAGCAAGCAAAATAAAATTCTACGAAGCTGTTGGATGCAAGGACTGCACCGATACTGGCTACAAAGGTCGACTGCCAATTTTCGAAGTTATGCAAATGACACCAACGATTGCACGACTCACTATTGAATCAGCAGACGCCAACCGCATTCGCGAAACTGCAATGAAAGAAGGAATGAAACTTCTTCTCCATGACGGTGTCGAAAAAATAAAAGAAGGACTCACGACAATCGATGAAGTATTATCAGTTGCCGCCAGCACGCAACTGGTTGAATAATGCTCGAATGGCTTGGTTTATCCTGAGCGAAGACGAAGGAACTCCCGCTCACCACGAGCGGAAAGAAAAGCAGTTCACCATGATCAAACCCAAAGCATTCATCCTGAGCGGGAGTCGAAGGATCGCCCTACCGTGTCATACGAAGCTTTATGCAAAACGGGAGGCCTTTTCAATCATAGAACTCACCATTGCACTTGCTCTTGTTGCACTAATTGCAGCTTTTTGTATTCCAACAATGTCACTTTACAAAAAAAAGTTAATTAGCAACGAGGCATTACACATACAAACTACATGCTGGTATCTTCAACAACGCTCACTAGCCGAAAACACAAATTTTGAGCTTGCCTTCAACGAAACTGACCAATCGTATAGCGGAGGCGGAGAATATCACAAATTAAGCTCCTCGATTAAATTTGGCACACTTCCTGGCGTTTCAGGACCACCGCTCAAGCCTACATCGGCAATAAAAAAAGCTATAACGTTTTCTCACAATAAAATTATTTTTTATCCACACGGCACAACAACATCTGGGTCCATATACTTAGTCGACGGCAACTATAAACTGTTATATGCTATAACTATTCCCGTTGGTAATGTCCCGCACATTCAAATATACGACTATAAAAATGGCTCATGGCACAAACACAGATAAAAACAACCACATCACAAGTAAAGGCTCAACGAGCGAATGCTCAACGAGCGAAGGCTCAACGAGCGAAGGCTCAACGAGCGAAGGCTCAACGAGCGAAGGCTTTACAAGCGAAGGCTTTACAAGCGAAGGCTTTGCGAATTGCCTTCATCAGTACTTTTATTGTCAGTTTTATTGTCGGTGTCGCTCTTATTCAAAATCATACTACAGTTAAATATTTTGCTGCTCAAAAAATTAGCCAACTTATGAAAGAATCACTTGATTGTAATTTTAATCATACCATCGACTCGTTTAATCTTTTTAAATTGCAGTTAACATGCAAAGATATTCACGTTACTCCAATAAATCACAATCTGTGGTCATGGCACTGCCACAAATTAACATTTGACTTCTCATGGTTTTCATTGCTTTTTCATCAAAAATTAGACGCTAACATCACAACAGAAGGTCTTGTTACACGGTCGATTTGTGACCATGCATCACTGCCTATCGCAGATCATCTTAAGCGCCTTTTCTTTGGAGCAAAACTTAATGTTCCGCTCGCCATAAAATCTTTGAAGATTCGCAATGCTATATTGATTTTGAATAATGCACAACACGATCTTAACGCCCAGATATACTGGGATGGTTTCAGTAAAAAAATTAACGATCAACTTAAATCGATTCTGTACATAAAAAAAGGATCCCTCACACATAAGAGCAATCCAATTATTAGTTATCTCAACGGACAACTATATAGCATATTATCGCGCCAAGGAACAAATACCGTCTTTATAGATAATACAGTCACAATCGCTAAAAAAAATAAAAGCTTAGCTTGTAATGAAACATGGTATATAACAGGTGAAATACACAATAAAAACGGACACCTTAACATCTACAATACGAACGACACATGCACAGTAAATCTTGCAGCTCAAAACAATATATTAACCTGCAATGGTTCCATTTATACAAAACTAATAACTGAATTCTTACAAAACGACATGCTTCCATCAGACACTTTAACCTTTGAAGGCAAAGTTAATCTCAACGAACATCTTGACCACAAAGGCTCACTATCATGTGCAAAACTTCCAATAAAGGGCTCCTGGTCTGGCAATAAAAATAAAACATCACTATCAATCACAAATACTGGCAAAATTGAAATTTCACCATTTACTTTAGAACCACACAAGGCACAAATCCACATTGAATACCAACCTCAAGACAATGTTCTAAAAACAAATGCCTCTTGTGATCTATATCACGCTCGGTGCAACAAGACTATACCAATCAATGCAACACTTAACCTTGCAAAAAAACTCTTCCAGCTTGAAGGCAATGTTGATGCCTATACATACAAAGCGTCCGGTAAAATTAGTCCCAAGATAAAAATCGCTCAATGCATCATTTCCAGCCCTAAAAAAAACAAATTATGTTCTCTTCACTGTTCCTACAAAAGTGGAAAACTATCAATCAACAATACCATTCACCTTCAAGAAATTTATCATTTCTTACCTGAAACAATCCGACAGTTTGTTGATGGTTCTGTCATTATTCAAGTCAAAGGAGAAAGTTCTCTCAAAAACACCTTTCTACATATTACATTAAAAAAAGGTGGCATCATTTTGGGAAAGACATACAACATGGTTACAAATTTATCAGCCCACGCACAGATTGATCATCTCACAAAAAAACTCACAATAAAAAATGTTCTATGCACCTTACACCAAGGATCAATCACATCGCCACACGCTACTATCACCTTTAACAATGCCTGGACTCCAACTTTCATATCACTACCTATAACACTCAAAAAATGTCTGCTCGGTTCCAATAAAAACCTTGGCCTCTTTTCCGGAAGTATATTACTTTCCTATTCAGGTAAAACGCCAACGATAGATGGCACCATCCGATGTGAAAAAGTTCACCTACACAACCTTGGACCATTCTTACAAAAAACAAACTCAAGCTCTCTTATGCTGTCATATTCACCAAAAGTTAATCTTTTACTTGAGGCAAAAAAGCCAATTCGCGTAAGAACAACGCATATAGAAACATCTTTATACCCATATCTTTCATGTAGTTATGAAAATAATCAGCCCAAGATTACCGGAACTATTACATTGCGCGGAGGCTCTGTTCTTCTTCCATATTCACGTATCAAGTTGTTGCGTGGGTCAATGCACTTCACCTCAGACAACTCACTTGATCCATGCATAGACCTTATTGCAAAAACAACGATTCGCAATTATAGTATTATCATTTTTGTCGGTGGCACATTAAAAAATCCAATCTTCCGCTTATCTTCGTCACCATCATTGCCAGAAGAAAAAATCACATCCCTTATTCTTGCAGGATCAAAAGAGCTTTCATTTAATACACTTGTTCCAACGCTCATCTTTGAATATTTAAAAAACATCCTCATTGAGTCGGGAACAAATCTTCCTGCGTCAAAACGCCACATTCAACGCCTCATCAAACCGTTAAAATATATTAAATTTACACCACAATTTACTGACGAAACAGGAAAAAAGGGCCTTTCTGGAGGAGTAGAACTCGATATTGGAAAACGGCTACAAGCAAAAATTAAAAAGAATCTAAACGCACAAGATGAACCAGCAATGGAAATTAACTACAAACCATCTGAAGGGCTGTGCTTTAAAGCATTCCGTGATGAACAAGGTAGTATAGGAAGCCAAGTCGAAATGAAATTTAAACTGTAGGTTTATCAAGCAACTTTTGCATATCTTCAGGAACTGGTTGATCATATTCGTAAGTTTTACCTTTATAGGTAAAGCTTATCTTTTTTGCATGCAATGCCTGCCGCCCTATATCAAGAGCTTTCTTGCTATACACAGAATCACCCCACACAGGGTGGCCAAGAGCGGAAAAGTGGACACGAATTTGATGTGTTCGTCCTGTAATTAAACGTACTTCAACAAGTGTATAGTTCTTGTAATACGCTAAAACCTTGTAATGCGTTAGTGCTTCGCGAGCACCTGGGTGCTGCACAAAATGCTTCATCTTATGCTTATGAACCGGATCACGGCCTATCTGATAATCAATCGTTCCTTCACGATCAGGATGCCCTTTAACAATCGCCCAATACGTTTTTTCAATCTTACGATCATGAAACATACCACTAAAAATATTGTGAGCTTCATTTGTACGCGGAATAATCAAAAGACCAGAAGTGTCTTTATCTAATCGATGCACAATCCCTGGTCGATCTTCCACGCCAACTTGCGCAATGTCTTTGTATGACGCAATAAGCCAATCAACTAAAGTAAAATCTTCAGAATAGTAATTTGGTTTATGAACTATTAATCCTGCAGGCTTGTATACAATTAAGAAATCTGGCTCTTCAGCAACAATTTTTACACCAAAGCTGTCATCAAATGGTTTTAAATCTTTTGGATCTGGCAATGTAGGAAAGGTAACAGAAATACAATCACCCTCACGCAGCAAGTAACCAGCCTTAACTTTTTTCTCATTGACAAAAATCTTACCATCATCAAGTAATCGTTTAAAAAAACTTCGAGTATACCGATTAAAAACTGCTGACAAGAAATGATCCAACCGCTTCTCAGAATCACCCAGCATAACGGTAAATTGATAAAAGCTACCAGGAGCTACCTGTTCTGTTATTTCCATAATCCCCTCTATTACAAACACATAAGGCGTTCATATGGTTTAGTTTATACTGAGTAAGCAGTAGCGCATCGAAGGGAGACGCTTCGCTCCTCACCACGAACGGGTTGTTTAACCTTCTTTCTCCTAACCGTTCGCCCTGAGGAAGCATCGATAGATGCTGTCTCGTAGGGTGCAAACACCTCTATTTTAAATAAAACATAACAAAAAAAAACAAAAAAATACATTCTTATAGACATAAATTGGTCTTTTCAGTACGATAAGCAGGAAAGATATAACCATGTTACGGGGAGGTAATCTATGACCCCACAAAAGCTCTTTAAGTCAATTAACGAAAATTTTGACGAAATCATTTCAAAAACAAATGCTGGTCAAAAATTATTACGAGAACTAAAAAAATTACACCACGCCGACATCGCACAATATTTATCCAATCTCTCGCAAGAACGATTTAAAGAACTTTTTGCACTCTTCCCCCTAAATATACAACAAAATATCTTTGAACACCTCTCTGATTCACGTAAAGCTATCGCGCTTCACATCGTTGACGACAAACAAAGACTCCAGTTTCTTGAAAGTATGTCTATGGACGAATTTTCAGATATCGTCGACTTTACAAGCGACAAGGAACTAAAGGAATACTTTAGACTTTTAAGAAAAAAGGACAGAGAAAAGGTAATTAAACTTCTCAAGCTTAAAAAAAATACAGTCGGCACCGTAATGGATATCAATGTTGTAAGTTTGCAGGACACCGTAACCGTCGAAAAAGGCATTCAAATCCTTCAGCGCCTACACCCAGAGCAAGAGCTACATAAAACAATTTACATTACGGACAAAAACAATAAGCTCGTTGGAAACATTGGACTAGAAGATTTAGTCCTTCAAAAGCCAGAAACGCCCATCGCAAAATTCATGAAAAAAAATGTGTATCTAGCACAAGTTACAAATGATCAAGAGGATGTAGCACTTAAAATGCGCCATTACCAATTAATTTCAGCCCCTGTAGTTGGCGCACAAAATCATTTCCTTGGCGCTATCACTACACCAATTTTGGTCGACATCTTAGAAGAAGAAGCTAGCGAAGATATTTTGCGTATTTCTGCTATGACAAAACTAAAACATACATATTTTGAAACTCCTTTTTTGCGACTACTCTTTGAGCGCGGATCAATTTTAATTGCTTTATTGTTGGCACAATCATTTACCACTCTCATATTTGAACACTATGAAACACTGTTAATAGGCTCAGCACTATTCTTCTTTACTACCATGCTTGTCAGCACAGGAGGCAACACAAGTACACAAACCTCAGCCGTTGTCGTTCAAGGTTTAGCTTCAGGAGAAATCCATCCTTCAAACATTCGGCGCTTTTTACGTCGAGAATTTTTTATGGCATTCTGCCTAGCCATCGTTCTCGGAATCACAGCTTTTTTACGCGTTTACTATATCAGTCAACACTCATTCCTAATAAGCATAGCTGTAGGCGTCTCAATCAGTGCCGTTGTAATGACATCAGTCTTGCTTGGAAGCGCCGTGCCATTTATCCTCAAAAAAATTGGCCTTGACCCTGCCTATGCTGCAGCTCCATTCCTTGCCACTGGCATGGACATACTAGGCCTCCTCATGTACTGCGTAATCTCACAATTCATTCTTAAGTCCTTTTAGACAAAAACACCATAAAAAAAGCCTTTCACTGGATTTTTTGTATTATTTTCTTGACAGACACTACTCAAGCCTGTAAATTTATTAATGTCTAACTAGTCGATATAAGCGACTAGTTAAAGAGTATGAGCCGCTAGCTCAGTTGGTAGAGCAACAGCCTTTTAAGCTGTGGGTCGTTGGTTCGAATCCAACGCGGCTCACCACCAACTTCCAGTTGGATCGGGATTAGATATTCCTGGTACTAACTAGAGTGTTGGTAGGAAAATCGCTCATTCTGCCATGTCCTGCGAAGCCTTGGCAAAGTCGGATGTATCGAAGGACAACACAGTGCTTCGTAGCTGTAAAGCAGCGTAGTAGCATGGCACGCTTTAGATTTCGTGATCTTTCTCATATATGTCCCTATCGTCTAGCCTGGTCTAGGACGTCGCCCTTTCACGGCGAAAACAGGGGTTCAAATCCCCTTAGGGACGCCAGTCTTCGCTCTTCAAAAACGATTAACAATTGCCTTGTAATTTTATTTTCCACTTGACACATATAACATATTTGTTATAATCACAATGGTAAGCTTATTATTCAAAAAAATGAGACCCCGATGAAGTGGACTGTCAGATTTTATGACATTTAAAGTCATGGAAAACATTCAAAAATGGCCAACCGGAATCAAGGCTAAATTCACATGGATAGTGGAGCTTCTGGAAGAACTTGGACCAAATGAAATTGGCATGCCTCACATCAAGACATTAGGTCACGGTCTTTTTGAAATTAGGGCAAAAGGAAATGAAGGCATTGGGCGTACCTTTTTTTGTATTAGTAAAGAACGGGTCATGATAATTCTTAGTGGATTTATCAAAAAATCACAAAAAATACCACTGAGAGAAGTTAAGTTGGCAAAGCAACGAATGAAAGAGGTAAAAAGCGATGGTTAAAAGACCAGATCTTAAAGCATTCAAAAAAAAGGCTCTTCAAGATAAAAAATTTAAAGCCGAGTATGAAACTTTGCGTCCAGAATTTGAACTTATTTGCAAATTTATTAAAGCAAGAAAAAATGCGCATTATTCACAAGAAGAACTTGCAAAACGTTTAAATCTTCAACAACCTGCAGTTGCTCGACTAGAAAAAGGGGGATACTCCACAACATCTGTAGCCAAATTATCCAAAGTCGCAAACGCATTGGGGTATTCAATCAAAATCTCTCTTGAACCAAAAAAACGAAGTTGACCTTCTTGTACTACATCAGATTCTGCTATATCGAAAACGCTCAATACCACTCTGGTACAACAAAGTTTTGAGCTATCTACCATTTGATATTAACGAAATACTTTTTGGTAAGACCACAATGAAAAGTGGAGATGCATTCTCTGGCCATGCAGAACGTCCAGTGTCAGAGGCTTTTATAGTTATCCCTAAAGAGAGAGCCACAGAACAAGTTTTATAAAATACTAATCGCGAAATTTTTAGACAAAAAGAGATAAAACTCTATTTCGTCAATGATCCAACCTTCTTACTCTTCGCATCAGGCTAATATTTTTAAGAAACATCTCATCAACCTTCTTGCAACGCTTGAACTTGTTTTTCAAAAGCTGTCTCAAATGGCTTCCAAAATAATTCGCCACTTTTTAAGCCGTCTTTAATAACAACATCAAACCTGGATAACGCATTTATCGCTACATCTTTAGTTACACCAGATCTTTGAATAGCTAAATGAGTTGTACGCATAGTCTGACGAAAGGCTAAATATTCAAGTATTTTTAGTTGAACTTTGTTGAGAACCAGTAAATTTAATATAGCCATTATTGTCATCGCTATGACTATTCTCATCCATCGCTTTAGATTGGATAATCTTTGAATTTTACCCAATAATAATGTTAATAATATGATAGTTAATATCGATATCACAAAAAATACCCAAGGAACTATTTTTATAGGCAATCCTTGTGCGTTTTTAGCAGAAAGAAATGCTCGTACTATTAGAAAAGTTTTTTCATCTTGAAAGAGCTGTGAAAACCACTCAGGATTAATTATCAAAAGCAAGTTTCCTGTCGCAGGATTTTTTGCTGATGCAATAAATTTATTCCAAGGATTAATTTGCATACCTGCTTTCTTAGGAACGGTAACTTCATAATCCTCATCAAAATTTTTCTCTGCAACGTTATGTACAATTTTTGTTATCTCATCTGGCGCTGGTGATAAATATATGTTTTCAACATATTCTACCATCTTTGCCTGAGAACTATTAACAGCAAACAAACTTAAAAGTAAAAAAATACAAACCGGCACTTTCATATAAAATCCTTAACCTTTTAGCGACATTTTAAACAATATTCTATTCTTTCTGCTGATGATGGATGATCGCAAAATATACCATAATAATCATTATTCAATGGCACCCCAGATTCTTTACTCCAACGATCTATCACTTTTAAGGCACCTTCATGACATTTAATCATGTGCAAAGCCTTACTGTCAGCATCACGCTCTATATGTCTTCTATATGCCAACTCAATCAAGTCAGACAGAAAAAGGCAACAGCAAAAACTTATAACTAAAAGCGTATATGCAATTTTCTTATAATATTTAATATCAAATTTTGAGGCCAACTTTCTTATATACCTTCTTACGACGAACCACCAAAAAATTAAAAACATTAGGGTAACTAATAATATAAGTATTGGAAGATACAGTAAGTGATGCTCTCTTATATGAGCTAATTCATGACCTATGATAAAATTTTGCTCCTCTATTGATAAATCTTCAAAAAACCCCTCACTAATGAAAAAATGCGGTTTATTAAATATAATAAAACCACACAACAAACTAGGATAACAGGCACAAGCATTGTGATATCCAAGCCTCCTCATCAAATTAACATTCATCTTGCAAATGCTCACTTCTTCGGATAGATCCATCTTTTTTACTATGGCATCAACGCTGCTTTCTATCGCACTTGAGAGGGACATATTTCCATGCGATTCATATAGACATGATAAAGCATAGCTTTCCATCCCTTTTTTTATGGGTTTGTACACAAAAAAAGATAGCACCCCACAAAATAGAGCGCTTAAAAATATAATAAACTTTAACCTACCCATAAAAACCTATTTTTATTGAAAGAAACAATTGAAGAACCCCTAAAAAAACCCTTATCCATACTATTTATTATAGCATAAATAGCTCTGAAGACAAAGTACTTCAACTCTTAAGAAACTACACCCAAAGCTATAACCCCTATAGAACGAACCAGAGCGCTCTTGACGTCATATGTAAAAAATGTAAAATTATCTCACCTAGAACACATATAAAGAAAGATGCCTTCTATGAAAAAAAAATTATTTCTCATGCTTTCATTAACAGTTTTTCCTGGATATATGATGCATGGAATGGAAAAAAACTATTGCTTACGCGCTCCTCAACCATCAGCCGACAACACTCTACGTTATGGAGAATGTCCTATAAATAAAGACCGCGTATCGGCAACCCTATAT
>CAZJVC010000004.1:26237-29482 GCA_964549515.1 uncultured Pseudomonadota bacterium
ATTCAGCATGGAACTGTCCTAGTCAAACACCCGATGTTTTAATAGTCGCAATATGCACCAACAACGAATCTATATCTTTAGACCGTCATCATGACACCTATAAATGGCGCTCACTTTGCGAACCACATGGCACCGAGTTTACTGAAATTGGAAGACGCAAAGCATTAAAATATTTGGTCAAACACAATATAATAAATACTTAAAGTCTTAGGTTAATGAAAAGAGAGGCGTTGTTCAATACCTCTCTTTTCAGGCTAAACCTGTTCATCTTAATTTTAAAGTCTTTTTTATAAACAAACATTCAATGTGAACTTGCTTTACTAACAAGCACTATCTCCATAAAAATGTAAAAATAATGTCGTAGCAACACTCGCGGCTGTGCCCACAAGAGTCAGAGCCGTTAAAGTTTTTCTTCGCGTCCACCGTTTATCAGCAGCTTCTTGCAAAGCCCTAATATCTTCTCTCGTTAAACCAAATTCTCTGGAAACACTTTTTGGAATACTTGTTGGGTCGCCAAGCTCAACATCAGAATCAGGATTCCGTTCCATTGGAACATTAACTAAAACAGAACAAAGCATACAGACAAGAATTATTTTACTCATACATCCCTCCCTTATCTGTCCCACATTAACGTGAAATAATAAAGTAAAACAACAATTTCGCCCACAACACAAAAAAATGACAAAAATAAACACCAAATAAAATCACTCTTGATCTATACACTAAAAATTTATAGGGTAAAATCATTCTGTTTCATAAAAAAAAGGAGCCGCAATGTTCAAAAAAATTATGCCACTTGAATTTTTGACAACTAATCCTCTTGAATCTTTTTGCCGCGCATTTTTTTAATGACACTTCGCCGAGTTTTTGCCTGCAATCGCGCCTCCTTTGCCCCTTTTGGCACGCGAGTTTTCATGCGCTTTTTAGGGACATGTAATGCCCTCCGCACCTTTACCGCAAGATTCTTCAAAGCCTCTCTTTTATTCTGCTGTTGGCTACGTGATGCACTGCTGTGAACGATTAAATCGCCATCCCGTGTCAAGTTGGCCCCCAGCCTCTGCAACACCCTCTCTTTTTGCGCATCACTAAAAATATTCGTATTTCTTACATTCCAACGCACGGTAATGCGCGTATCTGACTTATTAACGTGCTGCCCTCCTGGCCCACCAGATCGACTCGTTGTCACCTCTAGCTCATCACCAGGAATAATAATACCGTTTTTAATAGATACATCATCTTTCATAATGGCCCCATATTAAAAAAATATAACCCAACTAATTAAATAATATTCACTTTTTTTTATTTTTATACAAAAATAGTGTAGTATAGGTATATATGGGGACAATTAAGTTTATTTTGACCAAAAATTCGTATGAACACGTAACACACGGACACGTAAGGTATAGATATGCAGCGCGCCTATACCTGTCGTTTATTGTCTTTGGATTATCTAATTCCCTTTTAAAAAAGCTATACCTACGATTTTTGTATGCACAATTCAAAAAAACTAAAATCCTGTGCTAACGTAGAGATTATTAAACGAAAGATCATTTTTATGAAAAATTTCACCGATTTTCCGCTCCTTCCAGAAATTCAAAAATCCTTGGACGCCCTTGGATTCACTCAACCAACCGAGATTCAAGAAAAAGTTATTCCTTTTCTTCTCGAGTCACAACGAGACATTCACGCACAAGCACAAACAGGTACAGGAAAAACCATTGCGTTTGGCATACCGTTACTCCAAACTATCGACCGATCCCTCAAATCCGTTCAGGGACTCATAATTGCACCAACACGTGAACTTGTCTTACAAATCTATGAACACCTCAAAGATGTTTCTCGTGGAATGATTGTTAACATAGAACCAGTATATGGCGGAATGCCAATCAATCAACAAATTAGAAATATTAAGCATGGTGCACAAATTATTGTTGGCACACCAGGTCGACTTAATGACCACTTGCGCCGCAGAACATTGTCACTAAAAAACCTTAAGGTCCTTGTCCTCGATGAAGCAGATATTATGCTCGACATGGGATTCAAAGAGGAAATTGATAGCATTCTTAAAAATGCACCTGAAAATCGTCTTATTTGGCTTTTTTCAGCTACAGTACGTCCCGGCATTAGGCAATTGATTAATTCTCACATGAACAATGTTGAAATCATCAAGGCTTCAAAAAAAGATGTCATCACCTCACAGGTAAAACAATATTTCTGCATAGTACCACGACGTAACAGAACGGCTACTACTGCACGATTCATAGAAGCTACACCTAACTTTTATGGCATCATCTTCTGCCAAACAAAAATTTTGACGAATGAAGTCATGGAACAATTGGCAAGCAGAGGATTTAGAGTAAATTGCCTTCATGGCGATATGTCTCAATCACTACGAACACAAATTATTAAAGGTTTTAAAAATAAAGATTTCAATATTTTAGTAGCAACTGATGTTGCCGCCCGCGGTATTGATGTTTCAGATCTTACACATGTCATTAACTTCTCGATCCCCGAAGAACATGAAAATTATATTCACCGTATCGGAAGAACGGGACGAGCAGGAAAAGAAGGTACTGCAATTGTCTTTGCTGCAACTTCGGAAATGTATAAGATTAGACGCCTTGAAAAAGCTGCTCAAACAAAATTACAAGAGATTCCTATTCCATCACTTGATACCATTATAGATGCAAAAATGAGCGCCGTTTCAGACTTTGTCGAACAATCAAAAGAACCTGACAAGAAATCATCTACAGTTCATAGTGCACTTAATAAACTTATCGATTCGTTTACGCCAGAGGAAATTCGCCTCTCATTAATAATTGCCCTTGAAGATAAATTTTTCAAAGACATTGTTCATGAGAAAAATTTATCTGTAAACCCTGATAACGCAGGCAAACCACAAGAAATATGCATAGAAATTGGACGAGATGACGGCTTCACTGAAGACATGATTCGTAATTACCTTTATTCTACGTGCAAATTATCACCACAAGAAATACACAAAGCCCGCGTCTTAAACAAAAAAACGTTCATCTCAGTTTCCCCAAACCGCTTGCGCGATTGCTTTAACATAATGCTTAAAACACCTGTTACAGAGAGAAAACCTAAGGTCTACCTTGTCGTAGATACATATGATACCAAAGAATCACGATCACCAAGAAGATCTGACAGGCGTGGCGACAGAAGAAGTACAGATAGAAAGCAGAGCTTTCGCAAAACAAGTAGGCGATAACCAATTCAGAAAA
>CAZJVC010000004.1:29582-32922 GCA_964549515.1 uncultured Pseudomonadota bacterium
CTTTTTATGTCTTACCCAAAAAGTATTTTATACTCTCTATTCTTTGGTTTAACATGCTTAAGTGCAATGGAAAATAAATTAGCAACAAAAAAAATACAAACATTTGAGAGCAAATTTAAAAGCACTAACTACTGGCCACACCTTTGCTATGCACTAGAACTCTTTATCAATATATCTGGACACAAAAATGCAAAAAAGATTTTGGAAAAAAAATGCAAAAAAATTGAAAATGAAAAACTCTTAAGTTTTATTGAAGATAATACCAGAACAGATGAACGTGCAACATTCTATGTTGGACCATCAGAACCATTTAACACCGAAGAGTTTGCCTTTTCTACAGGGAAAGAAAACATTATCATAACACCAGAATACTATGACAGACTATGTAACATTTTGGAAAAAAAAGAACTCCAAAAAAATGATTCTGACGCTCTCGATATTTTTAAATTCGTCATTCATCATGAAATGGGACACATAAAAAACAACGACATAAAAAAAAGATTTGATACCTCAATATCAATATCAATTGCAAGCGCAATACTCTTTGAACTATCAAAAAAAATGTACAATTTTAAATACTCTAAGCTCACCACATTTTTATCTATGCAGATTTTAAAAGCACTTACTATAAGGCATTTATGCAAAAAACAAGAGTTCAGAGCTGATGATAATGCCAAAGATCACGATGCGCTCAAAGGCGGAATACATCTCTTTAATAATGTTATTAAAATAAAAAAAGAATACCTCGAAGCTGGCATCAAAATAAAAACGGCCTCCGCAGTACACCCATCACCGGAGTCACGACTTGCTCGCTTAGAAAACAAACTACAAGCACTGTCAGCTACATAAAAACATATAAAACAAACTCAAAAAAGAGGAACGAAGTTTTTTAGACTTCGTTCCTCTTTTTGTTTACAATTTAACTCAATTTAATGTGCTACCATTCCCTTAAATACTTCGAATGTTCCAGCTGGTGAACTTTTCGCTGTTATAGCAATTGGTTCAATCTTCACACCTTCTTTTTCATAAAACGCGATAATTTCATCATTATTTTTCTTGAAATCTAAAAGCCGTCTACGTACAGTTTCTTCACGATCATCATCACGCTGAATAAGTTTGCTGCCACAACGTTCGCATACTAAATTGCTTGGATCTTTTAGCAATTTACGATTGTAGGTTGCCTGGCATTTTTTATTTTCGCAAACTAAGCGATTTGCAACACGTTGAACAATCATTTCGGGATCATCAATATCCAATGAAATCACACGGAAACGATAGGTAGAATACTTATTTTTTAACAAGTCTAACAATACCTTTGCTTGCTCCTGTGTACGTGGATAACCATCTAAAATTATTGGTTTATCGCCTGCATTCTTGCGTAACCAAGCGTCAACCATCTCAGCAATCACTTTATCCGGTACTAACCGCGCACTACGTGTATACTCCGAAATCATTTTTCCTTTTTCTGTACCCGCAGCAATCTCTTCACGACACAAATTGCCTGTCGAAACAACTTTGAAACCAAGCTTATTAATTGTTTGTTCAGCTAACGTTCCCTTTCCCGATCCCGGGGCACCAAGAAATGAAAAAATGGTTTTTGCCTCTACCTGAGCCTGAACCTGGCAAGCTTCAGACTTCTGCAAATATTGATATGAACCATATCCAATACCAGCTAAAACTAAACCACACCACAAAATACGTTTACGTGAACTTTTCATTTAGTTCCTTTTTTAATTAAACCAACTAATACCTATTCTATCACTATTTTTTTTGAATATTATTCACAGAGTTTTTGAAATGTTATCTATCTTAAAAAAAAAGATCCTGGGTTATCAGGATCTTTTTAAAAATATTGTACGAAAGCTTATCTCTTTCTGCGTAACATTGGCAAACCAGTACGGCTGTTTTCCATTACTTCAAAGCCTTCTGGTAACGCGTCAAGGGTATTTGGACCTTCGGTACCAGCAAAATAGTAAATGCGTTGTAGCCGGCCGCCAGCAAGCTTAACTTCTTTGGTATGAAGATAATATGTTTTTCCACTTTTTTTGGACTTTACACTAAATGTCATGCGTATCACTCCTTAAAATATGTTTCACCTTACCTATTCAAGGTAATAGAGAAACATAAAAAAATCTAGAGACTTAGTGTTTTATGGGTTATTGCAAAAAACTACTGTTGCTTTAGGATTAAATTAAAAAGCAGGATAAATCATGACAGTATCCCGAGATAAAAACAAAGGTATTTTATTTATTATCATTGGCGGCGTTTTATTCGTCCTTTTTGTTGGCAAGTTTATACTTCAAATAGTTGGTGCTATTGTCGGAATCGCCCTTATAAATTATGGCCTCTACTTACAAAACTTCCCCCCAGTCTGGATAATAATTCAAGAATGGTTAACAAATATTAAGTTTAAATAACATGTAGCCCAGGAGATACTATAAAGCGTATGTCCATTTTTTTATTCTTTTTTGGATGTAGTGCACGCACTATAACGCCAAGTGTTTCATGTACCCTCATCAATACCACCTACAGGACACAAGAAAGTTATCATTCGCTACTCAAGCTTTGTAGCGCAACAGGAATATCTCCCACATTTTGTCATCCATCCAAAAAGATACCTGAACATATCTGTGACACAGATGTTGTATTTCTTGCACTCGACAACCAATTTTTAGACAATCAAGAAAGCCTCTATGCTCAACTGGTCATTAACCCTCTAAAAGACCTTCTCAAAAAAACAAAGCCATTGGCCTATTTTTGCCAAGAGATTGCAATCATAAAAAAGCCCTTCGCCTCATTGAAGATATCGGCTTCGATTCATCAGAAATAACAAAAGATATACCGCTCTTTTTCGATAGACAAAAAAATTCAACGCTTTATATACAACATCGCAAACAATCGCATCGAATATTTGATAGAACAGGACCTTCTAGACAACTATTTTCAAGCACTTGAGTGTGAAGCATACAAGCTCGGAGAAATGATCATACAGGACATTAATACCATTCTACCATGCGCAATGGTGGCAGCACATACCGCAACACCGATGGATCGCTGGTTTTATCGTTACATAATGCGTAGCTTGGGATCAAAAAACAGGCCATTATTATGGTTCACACACAACCTTAACTATTACGGGCACCAACAATGGATCAAAAAAGACAATCTTAGCCTGAATAAGATTAATGCTCTGCATTCAACCAATATACTTTTAGGCCTTTTTAATAATAATCATGACATTAGAATGATTAATCAGCTTGCGCAAACACATGATGGGCTTTGGTATATAGACATCACAGTTTAAAAATTCCGTGAAGAATATTCAAATCCGCTCGCACCC
>CAZJVC010000005.1:0-2872 GCA_964549515.1 uncultured Pseudomonadota bacterium
ATAAGTTTGCCGAGCTTGTTAAATTTAAAGAAGAGAATGATCATTGTAATGTACCATTAAGATTTCCAAAAATCGGAAAGTGGGTGAGGGTGCAGCGACAGAATTTCAAAAAAAAGAAGCTAACGTTTGAAAGAGAAACAAAATTGAATAAAATTGGATTTTCATGGAAAAATTAAGCATTGTCAAAGAGCGACAAGAAAATTATGAACGGGCGCGTCAGGACGTGGTAAAATATATTGGAAAAGATTTAACGCATGATTTTATAAAAAGGATTCATGCCTCGATTATGGGGTTGGATGTGCCCTGCGGATATAGAGCCGGATCCGGTTCGTGTCAAGTTCGAAATCAAAGAACAAGTGAGGTGGTTTTCTTATCTCCCGATTGTGTAATTATTGACATTCAAAAAGAGATGCAGAAATTACTTGATTGGTACGCCAAAAATAAATCAATGCTTTCTGTGGTTGAAATTGCTGCCTTCTTGCATTGGGCAATTGTAAAAATACATCCTTTCAGTAATGGTAATGGACGAACAGCACGCTTGTTAGTTTTGTTTGTACTTTTTAATCACGGCTATAGTGACTCTAAAGGTAGGACTTTAGAGGAATATTTTGAAACAAATAGAATAGCATATGATAAGGCGCTTGATGATGGTAAATTGATGTATGTTAACTTTGCTAATTTCAGTGCAGAATGGCTAGCATTTGTTGAAGAAGGTTTAGAATGTTGCTAAACATATGTATTCTTTCGATTTTTCAAAAATAGACTAAAAATTTAAAGCAGCGAATTTTTTTAATTAGAAGAGAGTTGATCAAAGAGCAGGTCAACTTTTTCCCAAGGTGTGTTTTTTAATTCCTCTCTGATGATAACATGTAGCTTATCAATGACATCATTTATTGTTTTTTCCTCTATATGCAGTTTTGGAAATTTAGGGTGGGTAAAGACAACCTGACCCTTTTCTGTGCGGGTTACTTTTATTGGAAGTTTTTCAAGGCGGTAGTTAATATAGGTGTCGATATTCATTTATGCCCTTTTTCTTTAGACTTATTTTTTATTTGGCCACAGTGTAGTTGCTTTCACGTAACGATGCAAGCGTTTTTTTACAAAAAAGATAGGTCGCGTGATTTTCTATGGGGGTGTGTGCTCTTGGGCTGAAGAACAAAGGCTAGAAAATAGTTTTTTTATGTAATTTCTAGCTCAATGCCAAATGATGAAAACACTGTCTGAATGTGCTGCAAGCTGAAATCAAACTTGATCTGGCCATTCCTGAGCATGTCTGCCAGGGGCACCTTTTAAATTTTAAAAGGTGGTATTAGGGTTGTGTATTACACAAGGGCTTGAGCAATTTTAGAGAATTTTTTAGGTTCTACATGCGCTGTATCGTTGATGGATTTTTTTTCGTAAAAACCTTTGCTTAAATATGAACGTCCAGAATCAGCAAAGAGCATTATTCCTACATCGGTAGATTTCATTTTTTTTGCATATTGTTGGGTCATATAAGCAACGGCACCACTACTTGGGCCAACAAGTACGCCAAAGTTGTGTGCCAAGTGTGGAAGTATGCTTATCGCTTGAGAATCAGTTATTTCAATGAGTTCATCTATAATATCATATTGAGGTACCGGTGAATCGAAGTTGATGCCCATGCCTTCAATTTCACATGCTTTTGGATTGCCATTTGTGGCTCGGTAAGAAAGATTTGAATCAGCAGCAATAATTTTTATGTTTGGATTTTGTTCTTTTAAATATTTGCCAATGCCACTGATAGTTCCACCAGTTCCTGCTGCTGCGAAAAAGTGTGTGATTTTGTTGGCTGTTTGCTTCCAGATTTCAGGACCGGTAACTTTGCAATGTGCAATGATATTTGTGGTATTAAAATATTGATTAGGCATAAATGAGTTTGGTGTTTTAGCGTGAATTTTTTTTGCTACAGAGTGATAACTTAGAGGATCAAGTAACGAGGATGTTGCGTGGCAGGTGATGACTTCTGCTCCAAATGCTTTGAGCGCTGCACGTTTTTCTTGGCTTATGCTTTCTGAGATGGTGATAATAACGCGATAGCCTTTTATTGCACCGATCATAGCGAGAGCAACACCTTGATTGCCTGTTGAAGCTTCGATAATAGTACCACCTGTTTTTAACTCGCCGCGAAGTTCGGCATCTTCAATTAAATATTTTGCAAGGCGATCTTTGACGCTGCCACCAGGATTGAGATACTCAAGTTTTGCAAATAACGGTGTGTTTTCGGATAATTCTAGTTTGACCAAAGGAGTATTGCCAATAGCATCCAATAATGTATTCATTTTTTAATCTTTTAATTTTAATGATTTAAAGAAGCGCTTAAATTTTTATAGATAAGAGTTAGTATGAGCAACTACAACGTGTGTCGTAATAAAAGAAGAGGGGAATGAGACTAGAGATTTTTGTAAAGAGATACATGATTCTCCACCATTACTTTGTTTTTAAACGTCTCCAACGTATCATTAAACGTGCACATCCGTCTATAAAGTTTTGGATTTTTTATTAATGTGCGCATACCCTCAATGATTCCGGCAACATCTTTTTGTTCATATAGTAATCCATTTTGGTTGTGATAAATAATTTCTGGAATGCCTCCAGTTTTGTATGAGATGACTGGAATGCCAAGTAACCGAGCTTCTACTACTGCACATGGTAGACCTTCCCAAAGAGAGGTGAGTACAAACGCGTTCCATTGTTTTACAATCGGAGCGATTGATGATTGCCATCCGTGAAGAGTAATTGCATTTTCAAGGTTGTGTTCTTGTATCCAGGATTCAATTTGAGGGCGCAGTACGCCATCGCCAATAAGTTCAAGCTTGGTGAATATAGGCGAGGTTTGTTCAAACGAGGTTTG
>CAZJVC010000005.1:2972-14389 GCA_964549515.1 uncultured Pseudomonadota bacterium
TTGTTCAAACGAGGTTTGAGGATGACCTTGTTTTTTGTGTACTTCATTGAATGCGTTTAGTAAATCGAAAAGATTTTTTTGTTTTTTAAAGCATGCTACTGTGCCAAATATGAATGGAATAGGATCGCTAACTTTTTTAGCAGGCAGGATTGCCCTGGAAATGAATCGTTCTTTTATGTGGCGTGCAGGTTGGTAAAACGCATCCCATTCGACGGCGGCATGAATGATAGAATGTTTTTTTGCAAAGCGTGGGAACAGTTTTGTGCCAATAGCAGCATCTTTTTGTGATACACATATAAAGTGTGTGGTGATAAGGCTGGTAATAAGTTCTAAGAAGTAAATGGCGAACCAGATGGGGTTTGGTTGAAAGTTATTAAAAGCATGTCCGTGTATGGTATGTACTCGTTTTTTCACGCCAGCAAAAAATGCGGCCCAACGGCCAAGAAGTCCAGCTTTGGTGCTATGTGTGTGAACGATTAACTCTGGGTACTGCTTTTTTAATGTGCGTAACTCTTTGACGAGGCGAAAAAACGTGCGTAATTCTTTGAAAATTGTTTTTATTGATATTTCACGTAAAAATGAATCGATTAAAATAACGTTGGTATATTTTTGTGCTTCTTTGACAAGAGGTCCTTCGTTGCCAGAAATAAGTAAGCTTGTATGGTTAGATTGTTTGAGTCCTTTTAAAAGGGAAAGGCACACTTTTTGGGCGCCCCCAAGTTCTAACTTGGTAATGATGTATACGACGTGAACTTTTTGTTTCATATTGGTTGGAATATTAACATGATGCCGATGATCAAACCATAAATTGCAAATGTATCAATGAGTCCTTGTGCTAACAGAGATGTTTTGGAAATAAGTGCCGCTCGTGTGTTGTTTGGTCCTATTTGTTTACATGCCGCTGCGGCAGTTTTTCCTGAGCTGATACCTGAGCCAATGTTACATAGGCCGATTGAGATTCCTGCCATAATTAGGCCGATGACTTTAAGATTGCTTGGTGTGGAAGCCGTGAAAATTAACAAACTAGCGAGTAATGCAAAAATGATTGGAGTCTCTATAATTGATTGGCTTAAGAGTGAAAATGACAATACGCGTTTATATGATTCACGATTAATGCCAACAGCTTGGCATGCTGACTGTGCAAACATCCCTTGTCCAATTGCGGGCCCGACTGATCCAAAGCCAAGACAAAGAGCGGTTGCAAAAAGACGCCAACTATCATTAATGTTTGTGATACCACCTGCTTGTAGGTGAACAAGCATTACGATAATAAAGCCAAAGATGAGCGGTGTTTGAATGATTGACATGGTGATGAGCATAATGTTCATTATTTTGTCGGTAAAAAATGGTTGGCGAGCAATGGCAAAAACTGCTTGAATTGCTGGCAATGCTGAAATAATGCTGATTGCTAAACCGGTGCAGCCGATGGCAAAAATTGCGCCAGATTGTGCAATTCCCATGAAAGGGCCACTTGGGCTGTTAAGTGGTGTATGAAAAAAGAGAATTATGGTAACCACGAGCCCGATAATACCGGATGTTTCTGTAAGTGCCATAGCAAGAATTGATGCTCGCGAGATTTGTTCTTGTGCACGTGGTTGAATATAGATAGCACGTAATGTTGCGGTTGCGATTCTTCCCTGTCCAATGGCAACACCAAGACCACTTAAAACTAGCGTTAACCCGAGTGAGATGTAGTGAAAAAACGCAGCATATTCAATCATCGATAATTATTCCTCTTTTCGTATGGCCAGGGAAAGATATGTTAATGATAACATTGAAAATACAAAAGCTTGGATAAAACCAGCAAAAAGTACAAAAAATAGTACAAGTAAAATATTGATACCAGTAACGATTCCAAGAATTTCGAGCCATACATTACCGCCAATTGCGTGTAGATAGAGTTTCGATATAACAAATCCGCCGAAAATGTTGCCAAAAAGACGGAAAGAGATTGAAATGACACTTGCTAGTAGCCCAATAATGTTAAGTGGTAACAGAAAGAAAAAAGGTTCAAAGAACCCTTTGAGATATCCAAGAATGCCGTTAACTTTTATGCTCCATGCTTGAATATATACAAATGATGCAATGCCCAATCCCAGGGTGGTACTCAAATCACTACTTGGTTCTTCAAGTCCAGGAATGAGAGAGAGTATATTGCAGGTGAGGATAAAAACAAACAATGAAGTAATGAATGCAAAATGATTAAAATCAAAATAACCAAGGCTTTGTACGATTAAACCTTGGAATGATCTGACAAATGAGATAACCATGTATCCGAATAGATTTTTTTCATTTTTTATCGCAATGCGTGCAGCGATAATGATGGCAACAATAATAGCCAGTATGACCCAGGTGTTAATAACCGTTCCTTTGTTTATCTGCCAAAAAGAATGGGTAAGCCCGAGTTGCTTTAAAAATGTCCAGTAATCTCTTTGAAAAATATCAAGACCTTGCATTCTTACTCTTACATAGTAATAAGATCCACAGGGATCCAAAAAACACTATCAGCATCAGTATAAGATGATTGATCGAGCAGTGCAACATGCCGTAGGCAAAGATACAGAATATGCTTATTCGTGCGATAGTAAATAGGAAAGTTTTAAGAGTGGATGGGTGACTAACAAGAAGGCTTCTTCTGGCTGAATTCTCCAGAAGAAGCCCATATATTATTCCTAAAATAACACCGCTTATTATTGCTAAGCTGTATGTATATAGTTGAACCATTCTTACTCTTTAAGGAGTTCGCACCCTACGAGACGCCGATTGCATCGGCTCCTCAGGGCGAACGGGTTTTTGGTTTTTTTCCTTATCCGTTGGTACGAGATGCTTGAAAGTTTGTTCTAAGCCTGCGGTTTTTTAATTTTCTTATTTAATCCGTTCGCCCTGAGGTGGCATCGTGAGATGCCCTCGTAGGGTGCGAACTCCGGTTTATTTTTTTGATCCTTTTGTTTGCCAGTATTCTGAGATGATTGCTCGTGAACCGGTAATGACAATCAAGCCACCATGTTCATCAACAGCTTTTTTGGCACTATCAAATGCTTGGGTAAATGTCTTTGTTGATTTCGCTTTTACCTTAACATTTTTTGTATCATTTGTAATTTGTTCAACGTTCCACTCAGTTTGATTTTGCGCATCTTTTGTGACTGGGCAGAAAAGAATTTGGCCAGATGTCTTTTTGAAAAAGTAGCGGATTATTTTATAAAACTCAGTGTTGATAAGATTGTTGTTCTCGCAGCCAACAATAATAGTAAGACCTTTTAGTGTGCGATCATAATGAAGTAAGCGAACGCCGAGTAATAAGTTTTTGAAGGCATCGAGATTACTTGCATTATCAAGAAGTACCATTGGTTTTGTATCTTTAATGAGCTCGAAGCGACCAGGAAGGGTGTTTAATGTTTCGTCCCAGTATTGTTCGGTTGTTTTCTTTGGATTGAGTTTAGATTGACGTTTTGCTTCGAGAGTTGGACGACCACGTTGCCCCTTTGGCTTTGCAAGCAAACTTTCTTGTATAATAATTGCACCTGAAGTAGCAACTTCTTGAACGAAAATTTGAGCAGCGCGTTCAGCTAATGCAGCGCAACGACCATGCAACTGTTCAAACGGATAGGCTAGGTTAGCCAATTTGCGAATAGGCATTGCCCATTTACCGTTAGCTTCTTCGGCCATTGCTTGGATCGTTTGTAAGTTAAATTTATTTTGGTCTGCAGAAATGACCCATGTGTTTTTTTTGATAATAGATTTAAATGATGCAAGGCATGTCTTAACTTTTTCTTGGTCTACTTCATCAATATCAGTGAAACGTGTAATTGCGCTTATGATAGGGGTACAAATTGTTGTTGCATCAAAATTTTTGGTATGTCCAAATTCTAGTACCGCAACATCGATATTTTTTTGTGCAAAATAATAAAGAGCTGTCATGGTAAGCAACTCTTCAGCATGTATATTGATATCTAATGATGCCGCTGTATTAACAACTTCATTGGAAATATCAGCAAAATCATTGTTAGTAATTTGTTCGTTATTGTATGCAATGCGCTCATTGTAGGCGATAAAGTGTGGTGAGTAAAAACTACCAACTTTAAGACCTTCATTAGTAAGAAGTTGTGTAACAAAATTAATGGTCAAACTTTTTCCGTTTGATCCGCCTATTGAGATAACTTTGAGTTTTTTTGATGGTGAGCCCAATGCTTTGTCTAATTGCGTCATAGAACGTGAACTTGTACTGCGCAATGATTCACTCCATTGTCCATCAAGTAACGTTGTAATTTCTTTATATGAACGCTGTTTTGCTATTAGCGGCGTCGTATTTTTTACTTTTTGTTTTTTTGTTTGCATCATCTTTGGTCTCCATTGAACGTTAACTATTTATAACTTTCTAATCTCATTACTTAAGTACCTAGTATGCTTTTTTGTAAAAATCAAATATTTTTACTATACAAAAACGAAATATTTTTACAAAAATCTTTCAATATATTGTATATGATCATTATATAGGACTTTTCACAAAATGTCAAAAACAGTTTTTGTTTTCAAAAATTTATAGCAATATTTCTATGTGTAATTAAGTCCCTCTGAAAGGTACTATTGACTTGGTTCTTTTTTTTTATGTAAGACTATAATGTTACACATTGTAAAGGAGTATGATGAATAATGTGAATAACAGGGCTTTTACGTTAATTGAGTTAATGATTGTTGTGTCGATTGTCGCATTCTTGGCTATGATGTCGGTGCCGAGCTATAAGAAGTTTGTTGCCCGTTCTCGTCGCTCTGAAGCGCAGGTAAACTTGGCCTCATTGTATGCAGCAGAAAAGGCGTATTGGGCTGAAAATGGCGTGTATACGAACGTTTTGATGGGCGAAAAGGGCTTGGGGTGGAAGCCTGAAGGTAAGAATAATTATAGCTATGGTTTTGGCGGTGCTGAGGGTGTTAATTATATCAAAGGTGCCATGGCTACAGATGGGAGTGGCTTAAGCCAAGGAAAAGCGGATAAAAACAGTTTTGTCGCCGTAGCAATAGCTGACATTGATGGTGACGGCAAGCCCGACGTGTTGACCATCGATGACAAAAAAGAGTTCAAAATTGTTCAGGATGATTTGCAGTAAATAAAAGCTTGCGGACGGCTCTTAATGGCCGTCCGTAATAGATATTTTATCTACTAAAGCGTATTTATGTGGTTGGACGTAGATTAGTTGGTTGTTTTTTTATAGAAGCTTGAGCAAGTGAGGAAAGCAGAGGTAGAAAATGGTTCCGATGGCTAGAAGGGGGCCGAAGGGGAGTTTTGAATTTCGTGAGTATTTTTTTGTGATTATTAATGTGATTCCGATAATGGAGCCAATTAGTGATCCAATGAATAGCGTGTGAAGTACACCAGCTATGCCAGTAAATGAGCCTATCAGTGCTAACAATTCGAAGTCACCTTCACCAAGCCCATCTTTGCCTGTAACCTTTTTAAAAACAAAAGCTGTTATCCACAAGATGCCGTAACCGAAGAATGCGCCTACGATACTTTGTGTGAACGTAATTGGCAGAAGTGAACATGCTGCAGATAGCAAGCCTATCGGAATTAAAAATAGACTTGTAATGCGCGGAATGACCATTTCTTCCAGATCAGTTCGCGTATTAATGATGAGAGCTGAGGCTAAAACAAAATATGCAAGCCAGTAGTGAGGGGGTATTTTGATGGTAATAAGTAGAAATATAAATGCTGTGCTTAATTCAATAATAGGATACAACCATGAAATTTTTTTGTTACATGCGCGGCATTTGCCACTAAGTATAAAAAATGAAAGAACAGGAATAAGGTCGTACCATGAAATGGTGCGTGAACAATGGGGGCAGGCTGATCGTGTTAACAATGATTTGTTACGGAGAATGCGGTAGGCGAATGCATTAAGAAAAGAGCCCCAACAAAGAAAGAGTAAAAAGAGGCTGAATAAAAACAGACATGGTCTGAAAAGATGAAAAATGATCATTATTCCTCATCAGCTAATTCTTTTTTGACTTTATCTAAGAGCGATTCAACTTCAAGTTGTTTTTCCAACTTATCATCAAAAATGAATTTGATTTGTGGTACATATCTACCGGGAATTCGGTTGGCAAGTGCTTTTCGCAACGACGGTTTGAACAATTTTAAAGTTTCAAGCCTAGTTTTGAATGCTTCTTTGCCTTCAGGTATGTAGAAAAATACAAAACACATGCTTTTATCAGACGAAAGTTTAACGTGAGAAATGGTTAAACCACGCAAAACATTGTTATCAATACTGGCTTCTTGTAAAAGCCCACTAATGATACGAAATAATTGCGCTTCTTTTTGGCTGCGTTTTATTGAACTGACACGATTGTCGGACATTATTATTTGTTATCCAAGAGACCTTGTGACGCCATGCGGATAAGGTTTTGTTTGATAGCGCGCATTAAACGTTTGCGTTTTTTTTGCGTTGGAGGTTCAAAGTACACACAACGTTTCATATCACGCACAACACCCTCACGTTCAACTTTTTTCTTGAGTTGTTTGAGGGCGCGATCGATATTACCATAGACGGTAATTTGAATATTAGCTTTTCTTTTTGACACAGGTAATCACCACCGTATTTATTTGGAAAATTAACTTACTACTGCTATATAGCATAGCTTCTTTGTAAAATTTGTCTAGTGACTAAAACAGATGGGGCCCAGGAGTGGGCCCCTTAGATATTTTCGTGTGTGTTTAAAACCCGGTTTTTTGTTCTTACAAGCTATGAAGGGCTGGCAGTATTGCCAGCGGTGTTACAGCCCGGTCAAGCTGGAAGCTTGTTAGAAGTGCATGTATAGTGATGCCATGAAAGTCGAAGAGCGGTAGGCCGCCGTTCGTTTTAGAGGTATTTGGAACATTGCACCGAGACTAAAGTCTGGTGAAATGTCATACGTTAATGCGGCATCGAATACCTGTGCTGACCAATTACTTTTACATTCAATTACCTGAGGTTTAAATGGATGAATGTCAGTGCGGCAATTATTTTCATTGGCAGGTAATTCTACCTCGCTAGGGATTTTTGCAGCCCAATTGTTGCACAAGAGTTTGATACTGTCTTTTTCGTGACTTGCGTACACGTAATTAAACGTAAATGACCAGTTGTCGTAGAAGTGGTATGCGTACATACCGGCAGCCATGTGCCAGTTGTTTCCAGGTTGAATACAAACGGTTGTTTTGAATGGATATATTGGATATTGATAAGAGTTATTTGGTACTGGGTAATATGAATGACGACGTTCTTTGAACCATGTACCACCAACTTCAAAGCTTATTTGAATAGTATCGTAGAAATCTAAGCTCAATCCACCGCGTGCACGAATAGCACTATGTTCATCATTGCCAAATGGCAAGCCGAGAAGTTGGCTGTAATCTCTCTTTTTTGCAATGGCGTATGTACCGCCCAAGGCACAGAATGGAATAAAGAGGAATTTTGGATATTGGGCATTTTTTATTTCTTTATTCATTTGAATAGGGTAGCGCCAGAAAACTTCACCATGAAGATCTTCAATTGAAGAATCTTTAAAGTCGCAACTGTCTAGGCAAATCTGTGTTGAACTTAAAATGTCAGAAAGGTTTGCCATCAAAATTTTGCTTACTTTTTTGGTGATTTCCTTCCATGTTGGTGTAAGAACGTGTGCTACCGAATCATCTTCCTCATGACTTACAAGATTATTAAATGGATTTTGCCATGATGCACAATGAGTTAAGTCTACAAAACTTGCACATTGTGAGATGTCTGCAAAGCCAGTTTGTAGTGTAGCTCCAAGACCTCCGGCGATATAAAATTGAACATTAAATCGTATACCAAACTTTCTATATTTCATTGGTACAGAAAAGAATCCAAAGTTTTGGAAGGTTGCCGTATTACTTTTTTGTAAGTCAAGTAAGCCTTGTACCGTTTTTAGATCATCAGGTAATCTTGAACTTCCGTATGGTACAACGACTTCATCAATTTCTTCTAACAGTTGGTCGCGAATATTCACAAGAATTTGAGGAAATTCATAGCCGCAAGGGAGATCTGTATTTAAGTTTGTGGTTGAGGCAGCGGTTGCGCCTTCTACGTTAAATGGTAAAAGAGCAATCATGTTCCATCTGCCGTTAATATCTCCAAGTTCCGTGCTATTACCACAAACATCGTTTCCTCGAGTTGCTCGTTGATAAAATGGCAGCATCTCTATGCTCATGTGTGAGTAATCTTCTCCTTGGTGTTCTTTTAGATACTCATAATGACGGGTGCCAAGAAGGGCAAATGGATTTTGTGCTGTGTAAGAGGGTATTGGATCATTGCGTGAAAGGGACGTTATAATACTTAGAGTCGTTTGGCTGAAGCCCAACAATACGCACAATAAACCATATCTGAAGAGAGTATGCGCCTTCATTAAAACTCCTTCTTCTGGGTAGATATTCTATCTTAAGTGATACCATATCGGATCGTGACGGGATCGTCAAATCATTTGTGGTATCTTGGAATTTACCTTTCGGCGAATTCCAAGATAAACGTGCGTTATCACAATTTTATGAAATAAGTGGTTCTATGATTCCTTGAAGTGCAAAAATGAATATTAAGCCAGCTACTCCAAGGCCTATTAATGTAACGATAATTGATTTTGATTGCCGTTCTTTTTTTATTGTTAATAGTGTGATAATCGATGTTGAATATGCAAAAACCAAGAAAAGTGCTGTGAGGCAGAAAAATTGCATGTTTTTAAATGTTACGAAACTTGCAAGAATGCATATACCTACTAAAAATACGGTTGTTTTACTGTTAATAATACCTTTCTGAACAAGAGCTTTGCTTGTTTTGCTTTTTAATAATTTTGCTAGCGACAAGGCGAGGGCACTTGAACTCCAAATCATTGAATGTATTGTTCCCAAGATGGCTGACAAGATTGAGATGTGAACTAATTTAAGAAGCCAGAGAACATTCGGGAAAATAGTGCTGAGTGGTATTATGATTGGTATATTTGGGTTGCAGAGCAATGAATGAGGTACCGATAATACAAGTCCAGCTACAAAAAGAAGATATATTAATGCAACGACGATAACAGAATAGGTAACAGCTTTTGGAACGTTGCGTTTTGGATTAATCATGCGTGGTACCAATGAAGCAGCTGCTTCAAATCCAAAAAAACCGAAGATAATCTCTCGCATTGCAAATAAAATATTTTTATGTCCGTAGGGTGCAAATGGAACTAGGTTTGAAAGATCAGCTTTATAAAGACACATCCCAGTGATTGCAGTTAGAGGAAAGATAGTGCAGCAAATTAAAATGTATTGTCCATATTGTGAAAGTGCAACGCCGCACATATTAAGAATTGTAAGTGTTATCAGTGTTATTAAGCCGAGTGTAGTAACTGAAAGTGATGGAAAATAGTATTGTAAATTTATGCCCGCTGCGCGACATAGCAATCCCATCGCGATTAAAAGTCCAATGAGGTATGCTCCACTTGAAAGTAGGCCCATAATGTGGCCACCCCATTGTTTTGCATAAATATAAAATGAACCAGCTTCAGGAAAAAGCGCGGCAAGTTTTGCAATAGATAAAGCCATACATAAAACCGCGATTGATACTAGAAAAGTGGTTACGATGCTCGCAGGTCCTAGAGAGCAACCAATGGTTGTAGGAAGCGTAAAGATTCCTGCGCCAATCATTGCATTCATGCCAACAATTGTTGCAGTGAGAACGCCAATTTTTTTTGTCTGTTCGTGTGTCACGAGAATTTCCTTTTTGCTTTTTACGTTATTACTTAAGATTTGTACTTACGCTATAATATATTTTGTTAAATTGTATAGATTTTTTGCGCTCATGAGAGAGGCATTTTGAAGAGTGCAAATTAGATAAAAGGATAACCACGTCAGGGTTTGTGTGGTGTAGAATGCGAAAAGATTGCATATGAATAATGAAGGTGCGCGCTTTTAGTACGAGCATCTTGTATCATATTGGTTCATTTGTTTTAACTGTCACGGTTTATTATTTAATGCTTACCTTGTATACTATACGTACAAATTCGTTTTTTTCAAAAGAATAGACAAGAATGTATTGTAATTATTATCAAGCACGTATAAAAAGAGAAAAAATTTGGCAGTTGACGAGCGTTTTGCGCAGTTTGGAACATTTAGTTTTTGACCGTACAATCGATGCTCAGCAAAGTATTTTTGAGTTTTTCGTGCCGCAGGATGTTGCAGATGATTTTTTGTCTGTGATGCACTATTTTGAAGATAAGGGCATTGTTTCTCATCTTCAGCTTTTGCCTAATCGTCTCAAATCTGAAGGCGTTTAATTGATTCTTTCTTTCCTAAAATCTCTAATAATCCGTGTAGAAAAGGGCCTTTTTTTGAGCCGATAAGTAACAATCGAATAGTTTGCAGTGCAGCTGAAGGTGCAATATTTTTTTCGCGAGCAGACTCTTTAACAGCTTTCAAGAATTCATCTATATTGTCGATTTTATCTGTGTGTTTTTTAATAATTTCCAATACGTTAGGATCTGCTTCAGGATAATCCTGTTCAGGATAATCCTGTTCAGGATAATCCTGGTTTTCAGCAATTGATGGTTGCTCAAAATAAAACTTAGTTGCAGGAATTACATCCTTGAGTATTACCAAGTCACTTTGTACCAATGAAACAAGTTTTTCTAATATCCCATCCGAGATACCTGAAAGATCATACACTTTTGCTAAGAATGGTTTACATGCTGCAGCAAGTTCTTGCGGTGTTAACTTTTCAATCCACTTGTGATTGACCCAATTTAGTTTTTCAACATCGTATTTAATATGGCTTGTGGAGCTTGGATGTTCTGGTAATGCTTTAACAAGTTCATCAAGAGTCATAATTTCATCTTTTACCGAGCCACCAATAATACCAAGATAATTAACAATGGCCTGTGGAAGGTAGCCATCATCTTTTAGGTCGTCGATTGAAAATCCAAAATCACGCTTTGATAATTTTTTACCATCTTTGTTACATAAAATTGGTAGATGCCAGTAATATTGTGTTGGTGCATCAAACGCGTGAAGTAGCGCAACTTGATTGACAGTATTTGTTAAATGATCGTCACCGCGCAAAATATAGGTAATATTCATTAACCAGTCATCTATAACATTTGCAAAGATAAAGGTGAAGCTGCCATCTTGGCGGGTTATTGGGAAATCAGAAAAGTTTGCAAGATCGAATGTTAGCTCGCCACGTGCAATATCATAAAAAGAGATATTTTTTGTGTGATCAATTTTAAAGCGCCAAATGAAAGGGGTCCCAGCATCTAATTTTTTTTGTATTTCTTCTTGGGAGAGTTTTAGGCAGGTACGATCATAGCGTGGCGGTTTTTTAAGGGAAATTTGGCGTTGTCGCTTTTCTTCTAGTTCTTCAGTTGTGCAGAAGCAACGGTAAATTAATTTCTGACCAGGATTA
>CAZJVC010000005.1:14489-18709 GCA_964549515.1 uncultured Pseudomonadota bacterium
CCTGTTTTTTAAGTTCATTTAATTTTTCTTGATAAATATTTGTACGTTCAGATTGAAAGTATGGGCCCTCATCAAAGGTTAATCCAAGCCACTTCAGATGATTAATGATATCTTTGGCTTGCGGATCAAAGTTACGTGCTGGATCAGTATCTTCAATACGTAACACAAAAGTGCCGCTATTTTTACGTGAGAAAAGAAAGTTTTCTAATGCTGTACGAATGTTGCCGAGATGCATTTTGCCTGTAGGAGCGGGTGCAAAGCGAAGTCGAACAGTTTTTGGTTTATTTTTCTTAAATTTTTCTTGCAAGAAGGTTCCTTTTGACATTAAGGTATTATCATAAAATTCTACTATGCTGTAGTGTAATGTCTAGCCTTTTTAAAAAAGGGGTATGTTAATGAACCAGTGTGTTAAGATTACGTTGGTAGTGAAAACTTCGGAAGAACTGTTAAAAAATCTCATTAAAAAGCATGCAGAACGACTTGCTATTGAAGGTGTCGGAAACATCGAAAATTCCGATACGATTAAAATTGTGGCAAACGGATCTAATAGTGCGATTGATGAGTTTATTGACGCGTTATATGGTGGTTACAAGGGTGCTAAGCCCACGATAATAGAGGTTGAACCATTTATGAAGGAGCGCGATTATCGCGGAGTTTTTCGCGTTATTTGAACAATGGAAACGACTAGGACTTGTTCCTAGTCGTTTCCATTAAAAGTTTTTCGTATTAAGCGTAATAATTAACGGCGACCATAGTTGTTGCGAGGGCTGCTATTCTGTATCCCCATCTGAATAATTTTTCACTTTTGGTGTGTTTATGAGTTTCACAATATTTGGATATTTTATAAAGTGCATAGATTAATCCGATACCTGCTCCAGTTACTGTAACTTTAGCGATTCCGGTTCCCAACTCTGGATGCGATGTATTTATTGTCTGCCATAGCCTTTGTAGGCCATTGCCAGATGTTGGATTTAAAGTTTTTGTAAAATTGTCTGTGAGTGTTGTAGCTGGAGTTTGTGGCAAAGAAACTTCAGGTAATTGAACTGGAACTTTTTTTCGTTCTAAAAGTTGGACTAGTCCTTTTTTCCAGCTAGGTAGTTTTGAAGTAGGCTTGATTGTTCCAATCAATAAACAGGGTAAAATAAGAATAAATAGTTTTTTCTTTAACATATGAAAAACCTCCAAAAAACGTTATTATCTATGTAAAAATTATATAAAAATTAAGCCATTTTGTCAAGTTTGTGGGTGCGTGTTCTTTTGATGAGCAGGGCTTTTTGAGTTTATTTTAAGGTTAATTTGGGAGGTGTGAGGGTCTGTTCTTAGATTGTCTGTAATAGGGTACACTGGTGGGTATGAGGAAGATGAGTTTGATTCTATACGTTTTTTTATTTTTGCACCTCTTTTTTTGTGCTAGTGCTGCCACTGTTAATTATAGTCGTGATGGTGATGCGGCTCTTTATGCGCAGGTTCCAGATAGTTTTTTTGTTGATTCGATAGAAGTTCGTGGTGATGCGCAATCAAAAAAAAGAGAAATTTTAATATCTTTAGGGTTGTGCGAAAAAATGCATATGTCTCCAAAGGACTTGGTTAATGCATGTTTTTATCTTAAGCATACATATAAATATGAGCAGATTTTTGTCTCGCTAGCGTCAGATAATGGAAGCACTATTCTTCGCTTCACGCTGTCTCGTGCATGGTTGTTTGCAGGGTTGAGCGTTTCGGGTGTTTTGTTTTCAAGGGAAAAATTGAGACGGCGTTATATTTTGGGGTCTGGAGATCCCTTTGATGAGAAAAAGCATCGTAAGTCACTTTTGCGTATTCGCAATCATTACATGAAGCGCGGGTATTTGGGTGTTCAGGTTGAAGATGTGGTCATTCGTAAGCAAAAAACTAAAGAAGTTTTTGTAAAAATTGTGGTAAAAAAGGGCTCGCGCTTTTGTGTTCGTGATGTTGGGCTAACCATCAAACAACCTGGCCATAAAAAACTAGAGCAGTCATTGAAGCAGTATGTGCGAAAGGCTGTTCTTTATAAATATTATAAGGGGAATCGTTTAAAAAGTATTGCCCACTATATCAAGCATATGTTGATTGTTTATGGTTATCCGGTGGCAAAAGTTCGTGTTACGACCCAGGCGGGGCAAAAAAATCAAGTCTATCTTACGTTTACGGTCGACATTGATTTGAAAAATAAAATTCATATAACAGGCAACTCATATTTTTCCCACAAACAGCTCATGGAGTATATTACGCAGGACAAGCGTTTACTTTGGCATTTATCGACATCGTCTTTAGTTCAACATATTAAAGAAAAATATAAAAAAGAGGGTTTTTTAGATATTGATGTGCAAGTGGAGCAAGCAGTGGAAGGTTGGAAGATTGACATTTATGAGGGCACTCGAATAAATGTTGTTGAAGTAGAATTTGTTGGTGTACATGCGTTTTCTCCGGATAAACTTGAGCCATTTTTTGCGATACTTATAAAAAAGGACGTTGTTGATGATGTTATGTTATCACAAGCCTTTGATGCGTTGATCGATTGTTATGTGCAGCAAGGATATTGGGATGCTGAAGTTGAGCGTAAAACGTTTATTCCTTTGGATAAGGGGCTGTTTAAGTTGGTTGTTCAGCTTGATGAGGGGCGGCAGCGACGGTTAAAAAGCATAGTCTTTCATGAAATTGAAGGAATTGATTTATATAAGCAAAAGCTTTTAGCATCTTTCTCATTTCCTGCCCAAGATAATCTTGCCCAAGATAATCTTGTTCAAGATAATCTTGTTCAAGATAGTCTTGTTCAAGATAGTCCTGTTCAGGGTGGTCCTGTGCCATTTAATATGAAGTGGCTTGATGAGCAAAAAGAGCAAATCGAACAAGAGTTAAAAAATGTGGGAATTATTGGATCGGTATATTTAACATTGCAGGAAGATAAGGATGGTTCTGTTCTTGCGTGGCATAGTGTTCTAAAAGAAAAAGATATTTTGTTTGGAAAAACAATTATTAAGGGCCGTCCATCGATTAGTCAAGCTAGAATTTTGAATGAGTTAGCTTATAAAGAGGGTGAAAAGTGGAGTAGCAAGAAGATAGAAGATACTTTTCGACATTTGCAGGAATTGGGAATTTTTGAATCTATTCATGTTTATCCATTAACGTGGTCAGATCCAAAAGGGAATCGGCCGGTGGTTATAGATGCCGTTGCGGATTCGCCGCTTGAGCTTGATCTGCGGTTAGGTTTTTCGCTAGGGCACAATTCATGGGCAAATACGTATAAACTTGGTGCTTCATGTTTATACAAAAATGTTTCAGGTAATGCGGATACATTTTGTTTTGACGCAGATGCTACCAGATTTTATCGAGATGTTGAGGCTCGATATAAATATCCACGCATTGGTGGGATGGCGTTGTCATTTCAAGGTAAAATATTTAATCGTCAGTTTGATCGATTATGTTTCTTGGGATGTAAAGATCGGTTATATACGACATCTTCATATGGTGGTTCATGCAATTTTCATTATCAGTTTTATCCTGTCATGTTCGATTTTTGTTTGGGATTTGAGTCTATTCGCCTTTATAATCTTTTTGCGCCTTGTGCTTGTATTATAGATTTTGATCCATGTCTTGTTAATAATCGTGAGCCATTTGTTTTTTTTGAACCACAATTAACAGTGGAATATGTTGATAATAAGCTGAATCCACAGGCTGGGTTTATTTCGCGTGTTTTTTCAAAGATAATGGTTCCGCTTAGTGGTAATTCAATGCATTACATACGTATTCTTGCAGAACAACTTTTTTTTATTCCAATTGGGCTACACTTTGTTGGTGCACTTCGTATGCGTATTGGTCATATTTTTACTTCTTCTTTTAAAAACTTGATACCGTCAGAGCGTTTTTATTTAGGAGGTCCATTCTCAGTTAGAAGTTATCAACAAGATTATGTTCCGCCGCTCGGATTCTTTAAGAACAATGGATCTTATAATTGTGTTCCAATTGGTAGTCGAACGATGTTTAATCTGAATGGTGAGTTGCGTATTCCATTGACATCTAAAATTGGGGCAGTTGTTTTTCAGGATATTGGGGCATTATTGCATGAAGAAAAAAAACATCGATATTTGGTTACGGCAACAGGTTTCGGGCTGCGTTACATGACTCCTCTTGGTCCGTTGCGTTTTGATGTTGGATGGAAAGGTAAGTTGGTTCCGTTCGATTATTCTATTTTTTCTTGGTAT
>CAZJVC010000005.1:18809-25814 GCA_964549515.1 uncultured Pseudomonadota bacterium
CTTGTTGTAATTCTGGGGGTTCTGTTCAGGATAATCCTGTTTGGTATGAGTTTGTGTGTCATTTTCCATACGCAGTTATGTCGGTTGCGCTTGGATTAATAGTTCTAAGTATGATGACGCCATCAACGCCCATGAATATTGCTATAGTCAAAGAATCGTTTCATCGTCTTTTCCATAGTTTTCACTATCTTCATATTTTATTTGCAACTTCAGGCGCTATTTTTACCTTTCTAAAATATTCACGTAATTGGATCAAGGGTATTTTTGTTGCGTCCTTTGTTTCATCCTCTTTTTGTATTATTTCAGATATTTTGGTGCCCTATGTTGGAGGTAGAATTTTAGGGGTCAAAATGAATCTACATATTTGTTTTTTTTCTGAATTTACAAATATTTGTTTGTTTATTTTGATTGGTATTTTAACAGGACTTGTTCTTAAGTTTAATTTTGATAAAAAACACAATGATTTACTTACTACGCGTTGGTTGCACTTTGGACATATTTTATTAAGTTCGATGGCTTCAATGTTTTACATGGTTTCACATGGATTTATAAATTGGGACAATCAAATGGGGCTTGTGTATATAGTATTAATTATAGCGGTGGTCGTTCCATGTACATTTTCAGATATTATTATACCGACCATTTTAGGTAAGAGTGATAAAAAATGATGGATGAGGCAATTCGTTTTGAACATGTCAGTAAATATTATGGATCAGAACTTGTTATTTCTGATTTGAATCTTTCGATTCCTTCTGGCAAATTTTTTGCCTTACTTGGACCAAGTGGTTGTGGTAAGACAACGATTTTGCGTTTGATCGGGGGTTTTGAGCATTTAACGTCAGGCAAAATTTTTTTAGAGGGCAAAGATGTTACCAATGTTCCTGTTAACAAGCGTCGCACCAATACGGTTTTTCAACAATATGCGCTTTTTCCTCATCTGAATGTTTTTGAAAATGTTGCTTATGGTTTAATGATTAAGGGATTGCCTAAGGCTCAAATTAAAGAACGAGTTCTAAAGGTGTTGCATAAAGTGCATCTTGAACGGCAAGTGTATAAATCGATCTCTCAACTTTCAGGAGGACAGCAACAACGTGTTGCAATTGCGCGTGCGATTGTGAATGAACCGAAGGTTTTATTGTTAGATGAGCCGCTTGCTGCGTTAGACCGAAAACTGAAAGAAGATCTTTTGTTTGAACTTATTGAATTGCAATATGAGCTTAAAACGACATTTGTATATGTAACGCATGATCAAGTAGAGGCGCTAGCTGTTTCTGATAGAATGGCAATAATGAGTCCTGATGGAGAGATTGAGCAGCTTGGTTCTCCAAAAGAGGTCTATGAGTTTCCGCGTACAGCGTTTGTTGCACAATTTGTCGGAAAAACAAATTTGTTTAAAGGAGTTTTGAGTTGTACTGAGACCGAATGTTCGTTGGTTGTTCCTGGCATAGATGCGCAGCATATTTTTGCTGATCGTTCCAAGTCATGGGTATATGATGGGAATGAAGTATTGTTAAGTGTTCGACCAGAAAAAATAGAGATAGAAAAAAGAGAATTAGAAGGATTTTCAAATCATTTAAAAGGGAAAGTGGATTCTATTATTTATCATGGCCGTGCAACTGAGTATTTAGTTGAGATTGGTAACAGGTCCACCATGAGCACCCCCCCCTTGTCCAGGTCTAACCTGAACAGGTCACACCTGAACAGGTCATCCATGAGTAGAATTGTAAATGTTTTTGAACAGAATGAAGAGCATTTTGAGCGTGATATTATTGCCGAGGGTGATACGGTGAATTTATATTGGCAAAAAGATAATGCTGTTTTATTGGAAAAGTGATGCGGACTATTAAAGAAGCGATTGTTGATCGTATTGATTATTTTTTGTCATTACCGGCATTCATTTGGCAAGTTTTATTTTTGTGGATACCGCTGACGATTATTATAGTAGCTAGTTTTTATTCTCGCTCTACAGGTTTAACTTTTTCATTTTATCGAGAATTATTTACTGGTGCACATGCGCGTATTCTTATGCGTTCGTTGGTTCTTGCATTTTGCAATGCGTTAGCATGTTTAATTGTTTCGTATCCGATTGTCTATTTTATTTCATTTCGTGCTTCACGATGGAAAGGTCTTTTAGTTTTTTTGTTGACGCTACCATTTTGGGTGAATTTTTTAGTTCATGCATATTCATGGTTTTTTATTTTAGAGCGTAATGGATTGTTAAACAAGGTATTGTTATCTTTGCATGTTATTAGTGATCCGATTCATATTATCAATTCGTTAAAAGCGGTAGCGATTGTTATGTTTCATGCCTATTTACCGTATATGATTTTGCCTCTATATATTATTTTTGAAAAATTTGATTTGCGTTTGATTGAAGCTTCCATGGATTTGGGGGCAAATCGACGAGAAACTTTTTGGCGTGTGACATTTCCGTTAACGTTATCTGGTGCAAAGTTAGGCTTTTTTCTTGTTATGGGAATGTCTTTTGGCGAATATGTTATACCACAATTAATGATTGGTGATAAAACATTTTTTGTTGGCACGCTAATCTCAGAGTATTTTATTTTAAGTCGTCAGTTTGCGGTTGGTTCAGCATTTACTTGTTTAAGTGCGCTGGTATTGTTTGTTCTTACTTTATTTGTGTTTATTGGTTTTAGAGCGCTCAAAAAGGGTGTTAGATGAGAAGATTGAGAAGGTTCGTATTACCCTCTTTCGTAGGTGCGGCATATCTTTTTTTATATTTACCAATTATTGTTTTGGTGATATTTTCATTTAACAATGCACAAGGAACTTATAATTGGCATGGTTTTACTACGAAGTGGTATGTAGCATTGTTCCATTCAGAAGAAATTTTGATGGTTCTAAAGAATTCGTTGATTGTTGCGTTTTGTTCAACATTTTTAAGTTTGGTCCTTGGTGTCATGGTTGTCTATGCATTTAAAGAACTTTTAGATAAGTTGGCGGGTTTGTTTTATATTCCGATTCTTGTTCCTGAAATTGTATTATCAGTAGGGTTTTTATATCTTTTTTCATTTTTTAATATTCCGCTTGGTTTGCCAACATTGATTGTTGCGCATACATTGCTAGGGTTAGCATTTTCTGTACCACTTATTCATGCACGTTTTTCCGAGATGGATAGTAATGTTATTGAGGCTTCCATGGATTTAGGTGCCTCTGGGTGGCAGACGTTTGTTCGCATCGTGTTACCATTTTTAACGCCCTCACTTCTTTCTGCAGGGTTGTTATCGTGGATTATTTCATTTGATGATTTTTTGATTTCATTTTTCTGTGCTGGAAGTTCTTCTCAAACGTTGCCGTTGTATATTTACGCAATGATACGAAGTGGAGTTTCTCCGGTAATCAATGCATTATCAACAATTATGTTGGTTTTGAGTTGTTTATTAGTGCTTATATATTCGTCGATTAAATTTCAATCGAAGGATATTGTATGAATAAGGTGTTTGTTGCTATTTCTTTGTACGTATTTTTTCCTCTTTTTTGGTTGGTGGCAATAGCAGGGTTTTTATATAGCCCATATTTGAGTAATTTTTTTAAACGTGACCAACGTTCGATTTCAATTTTTGCATGGTCAGATATGATTGACCCTGACATCATTATGAATTTTGAACGAGAAACAGGTGTCAAAGTTTTTTTAAATTATTATGAAAGTAATGAAGAATTATTAGCAAAATTACAGTTTTCTGGTGGTGCTGGATATGATTTGATTATTCCATCACATTATGTTGTCAAGCCGCTGATTAAGCGTGGCTTTTTAAAGAAGATAGATAAAAAAAGTTTGGGCTTTTGGTCTCAGATTGATCCACATTTGTTGGGCCATTATTATGATCCAGAAGATGAGTATTCGATTCCGTATATGTGGGACGTATATGGCTTAGGAATAAACAGACAGTTTTTTGCAGATAAAAAAATTAATAAAAGTTGGCAGATGGTTTTTGATCCAAGTTATAAGTATCGTGTTGGTATGACAAATGACATTAGAGAAGTAATGGATATAGCTTCGCTGTATTTGTATGGACGGATGGAAAAGTTGCAACCTGTTCAGCTACAAAAAGTGAAGGATTTGTTGTTAGGGCAGAAAAAGTTTGTAGAGGCTTATACTGATTTGATTTTTGATTTTCTTCTTACGTCAAAGATATGTCCGGTTGTATTTATGCCAAGCACGGCATTGTACAGAGCTAGAAGAAATGTTGATTGGGTAGATTTTATTTTACCAGATGAAGGTTCGATTTTTAATATTGATAGCTTTGTTATTTCTGCAAAGAGTTCAAAAGACGATATGATTTATACATTTTTGAATTATATATACAAAAAAGATGTAATAAGAAAAGCATATGATTTTTATGGTTATTTGCCGCCTCGGAAAGATCTTTTGCATGAGCTTAATCTTGATTATTTAGGTGGTATTGATTTTGTTTTTGGTCCATATTTTGAAAAACTTCAACTATCACGAGCACTCGTCTCGCGCAAGCAGATGACTAATCTCTGGCTTGCAATTAAGGCATATTAGACTTACGAATTAATTGTTGCGAATCTAGGAAATTGAGTTTGTGCTTCTTGGAGTAGTTGTGTGGGCTGGACAATTCGTCATCCGCATTGTAAGATTTGTCCAACAAGGGAGGATTTGAGATGTTTATTGAGAGATCTGTTACACCATTTGTTAAAGATTTGGCCAAGAAGATTCCGGTTATTGCTATAACTGGGCCGCGACAATCAGGAAAAACAACGCTTTCAAAGGCAATTTTTTCTGATTATGCCTATGTTACATTAGAAAATTTGAATGAACGGACCCTGGCTCAGAGTGACCCTCAAGGTTTTTTGTCACAGTTTGATGATTCGCCGGGAGTTATTTTGGATGAGGTTCAGCAGGTGCCTGAACTTTTTTCATATTTGCAAGGGATTGTCGATAAAAATCCACGACCAGGTTTTTATATTTTGACTGGTTCACAACATTTTTTGATGTCAGAAAAAATTTCGCAAACATTGGCCGGTCGTATTGCGATTTTTACTCTTTTGCCTTTTTCAATCGTTGAGTTGCAACAGGCGAATTTATTACCAGACAGTGCAAATCAGGCAGTTTTTACCGGATTTTATCCACGAATTTTTGCTCAAAAATTAAAAGCAACTGAATGGTATCCTGATTACATTCAAACCTATATTGAGCGTGATGTACGTACTATTATTAATGTAGTTAATTTGTCACAATTTCAGACTTTTATTAAGCTTTGTGCTGGTCGTATTGGACAATTGCTTAATATTTCTTCATTAGCAAATGATTGTGGTATTTCTGTTCATACTGCACGATCTTGGCTTTCGTTATTAGAAGCCAGTTATATTATATATTTGTTGCATCCACACTATAAAAATTTTAGTAAGCGGTTGATAAAAAGTCCTAAACTATATTTTTATGATACAGGTGTTGCATGTTCATTACTTGGTATTGAGAATGTTGCGCAATTGATGGGACATTATTTACGTGGTGGCCTTTTTGAATCGATGATTATTACCGAATTGATGAAGGAGCAGTACAATCATTATCGACGACCACAAACCTTTTTCTGGCGCGACAAGATGGGCCATGAAGTTGATTGTATTATTGAACGTGGGCAAGATCTTTTTCCTATAGAGATTAAGGCTGGCGAAACAATTACGCAGGATTATTTTGAAGCGTTACAGTACTGGAATGCGTTAGCAAAAGCAGATCCAGCAAAAAGTGCGGTAGTATATGCTGGAAAAGAAGAGCGTATATATAAAGGAATTCCAGTTTTTGGATGGAGTTCTATCAAAGAACTTTTTCAGAAAATTTTTAAGGATAAATAACGAATCCTTTGCTTACCATTCAGGCATATTGATTGAATCGTTATCTAATTATTATTCTTTGCTTTACTGACTTTGCGCCAAAGAATTCTTTTGTAAAGATGGTTGCTTGTTGGGTGTCAAATGTTTTGCATGAAAAGATATTAATATATGCGCGATTTAAGGATTCAGAGAAGTGGCCACTTATAAGGCTGGTTTCAATCATTTGTGCGAGTGAATATCCAGCGGCAATTTTCGAATGTTCAGCAAATCGCTGGAGAAAAGGTTTGCCAAAGCGCTTCATTTCAATAAGATCGCACAACTTGACTGAAAATTCCTTAATTTTTGAACCTGAGCATATGGTTTCGTGGTCGCAGTCGTAGAGATCCAAAATAAGTTCTTTTCCAAAGTCAGTGTTTTTGACTTCTTCTTTTGTTGTTTCTTGTTGTTGTTCTTTTAGTTTGGCTAATGATTTTTCAACAACTGTATCAACTGCGTTAGCTTTTATGCCGCGTGGAAGGGTTGTTATTTGAGTTTTTTGTGGAGCGAAGATTTCTTTTAAGTGTTCGATAGCTTTAATTGGAGTACAGCGATGTCCGCATGTGAAGACGTCAATTGCAACGTAATTAAGTTCTGGCCAGGTGTGGACGCTAATATGAGATTCGGCCAAGAGAACAATGCCGGTTAGACCATTGGGTTCAAATTTTTGAGTAAGAACTTTGAGCGGGAGTGCATCTGCTTTGTGTGCTGCAGTTATTAGAGATTTTTCTAGTGTTTTTTCATCAGAGAGATTTTTTGTTGTGTTCCAAAATTCTGCGATTAAATGTATGCCAACTGGTTTTTTTTCATCTTTAGCTATAGCTAGAGGTCTTATTTTGTTGGTGTACAAAGTAAGCGTTTTTGTTTGTGTTGAACTGGTTATTCCGAGTGCAAAAAGATAAAAAAATATAGTACTTTTCATTTGCCAAACAATCGCGTTTTAGGATGATTTATAGGATTACATTTCATATTAAATGATAGCTTTTTTTTTGTGTAAGGCAAGTGCGCGTTTGTCGTGTCCACTTGTCTTACACAAAAAAATGAACAAGCTCTAGTTGAGTATTAAAGCGTATTAACCTGCTATGAATTATAGTTTCACAGCAGGCTAATATGTAAAAAATACGCTACGGATTTTTCCGTTTTTATCAATGA
>CAZJVC010000005.1:25914-30252 GCA_964549515.1 uncultured Pseudomonadota bacterium
GGTTTAATATTTGTAACTATACCCATAAGTAAAAATAAATAGATAATGCGTTTCATAATATAACGCCTTTTTTTTGAAACGTTTCACTTATACTTTAAGTTTATACTACTACTACTACTACTACTTGCAACGGTTTTTGAGAGTTATTTTTTGGGATTTTTGATGGCGGTTTTGATTTCGTCTTGGTAGAAAATGACTAAGCCGATAAAGGTAATGAATGCGGCTAAAATAAAGCTTGGATAGAGTTGTTCTCCAAGAATAAGCCAGCCGAAGAAATAGACAAAGAGTGGCATTGAGAAACCAGCAAGTGAAACAAATGTTGCCGAATGTTTTTTTAGCAGGTGGCTGTAAAGTGTGAATCCGATTAAGTTTCCGCCGATGACTGTATAAATCAGATAAGCTGTTGTACTCAATGCCCATGGTGCACTAAACGCTCGGGGCATAATACAGGCGGTGCTTGCAAGTGAGTAAATGCCTGCAAATGTCATGCAGATACTGTTTATTTCTTTTACGCTAAAAATATTTGCTTTGAGAAGTTGTTGAATTTTGATCCAACCAAGTCTGCTGACACAAATGGAACAGAATGCAGCCAGTTCGGCTAGCGAAAGAGGTCCAAGGATTTCGTGCGCACTACTAACAGAGTGTGAAATAACAAGGAGGGTAGTTCCACTGAAGCCGAGAAGAATGCCAATCCATTTATTTCGTGTTAATTTTTCATGCCATAGTAAATAAGCATAAAGTGCTGTGATGAATGGATCAAGACTGCCAATCAAAGCGATTTTTGAGGCGTAGGTGTGCTTGAGGGCATACGCTTTTAAAATTGCGGGAATAAAAGCTGCAAATGCGGCGAGGATTGCCAGGTAAAGCCATTGCACCTTGAATCGGTCCCAGAAGTCTTTTCTTCCCTTATAAAGTGCAATTGACCCAAGAATGATGCCTGATAAGAGCATTCGAATGCCAACTAAAAATCCAGGAGACCACACCTGTAGGATTAGTTTGTTGGCAATTAGGCCAGTGGATAGAAAGAAAAACGGAGCAATATAATCAATCATTATTTTTTTCCACGAGATTTACTTTTGTTTATACCCTTCGATTTCCTCTTATAGTTTTCGCTAACCTGTACGGCGTAGCTTTAGCGAAGACGTAGGTAATGGTGGGCATGGCAGGAGAAAACAAGCCATTTGAGCATTATACCTAGAAGTTTGCTGCGGGGTTATAGATTCTACCTTTAACTTACCATTTTTTTGCGATAATCTAAAGGTGGTTTTTACAAAAATAGGAGATGTAAGGAAGTATGGATAACAAAAAGTTTTATGTAACGACGCCATTATATTATGGTACGGGGCGCCCACATTTAGGGTCATTATATACAACAGTTTTAGCTGATGTTGCTGCGCGTTGGCATAAACTGAATGGATATCAGACATATTTTTTGACAGGTACGGATGAGCATGGTCAAAAAATTGCTGAAGCGGCGAAAAAAGTTGGCAAAGAGCCGAAAGAGTTTGTTGATCACTATGTTGACGAATACAAAAAAACATGGCGTGATTATCACATCGATTATACAAAATTTATTCGTACTACCGATGGCGAGCATAAAAAGGCTGTACATAAACTTATAACGACATTGCTTGATAAGGGCGATATTTATAAGAGTTCATATGATGGTTGGTATTGTACGCCTTGCGAAACGTTTGTTACTGGAAATCAGAAGAAGGGCGAAGAAGGTCCAGTGTGTACCTCGTGTGGTCGCGCAACCGTGTATGTTTCCGAGTCATGCTACTTTTTTAAATTGTCAGCATATCAAGATAAATTATTAGAGTTTTTTAAAAACAATCCTGGATTTATTTATCCCAAGGAACGACTGAACGAAGTTCTTTCTTTTGTTGAATCAGGTTTAAAAGATTTATGTATATCTCGTTCTACGGTTAAATGGGGAATTCCATTTCCTGGTGATGAAGAACAGGTTGTGTACGTTTGGGTAGATGCCTTAACGAATTATATTGCAGCACTTGGCTATGGTGATCCGGAGCGTGCGCAAGAATTTGCAAAGTGGTGGCCGGCGGATTTACATATCATGGGCAAAGATATTGTACGTTTTCATGCAGTCTATTGGATAGCCTTTTTAATGGCGGCTGGTATCGCAGAACCAAAGCATTTGTTAGTGCATGGTTGGATAAAAATTGGCGACCAAAAGATGTCTAAATCGCTTGGAAATGCGGTAGATCCTCAAGAATTGCTTAAGCTTTACGGCGCAGATCCGGTGCGTTACTATTTGGTTTCCCGTTTTTCGATAACGCAGGATGGTGCTTTTAGTATTAAAGATCTTGAAAATGTTATTACACAGGATTTGGCTAATGAGCTTGGTAATTTGCTCAATCGTATAGTTGTTTTGGCAAATAAGCATGATATAGGTACAATTGCTCGGTGCGATGCGTGGTCGATTGAAACGACAGATGTACAAAAATCATATGATGCAATGCTAGAACATGTTCAGAATTATATGAAGCAGTATAGTTACCATCTCGCGTACGCAGAAGTTAAAAAATATATTGGCCAGGTTAATGCCTACGTTCATACACGTGAGCCGTGGTTGCAGGCTAACAAAGACCCACGAGCTTTTGTTGAAACATTGTCAGTAGTTGGATGCAGTTTGTATGCCGTTGCTCATTTATTGTGGCCGGTAATGCCTGAGAAGATGGAAGAGTTGCTTGCAACGCTTGGTAAAAAAATAATTATTGGTAGCGGCACTCTAGAGAATCTTTCGCCATGGCGCCAAGAGTTTGCCTTTAATAGAGGGCCATCATTATTTGAAAAAGTTGAAGGGCGTTTTAATGATGAGCAACTTGTGGTTGGAGAAGATGCGCCGAAAGTTTCTGAAATAGAGATCGACGATGTTGCGTGTGTGCATATTGTTGTTGGTACTATCAAAGAAGCTGAAGCTTTAGAAAAGTCAGAGAAGCTTTTAAAGTTGCTTGTTGATTGCGGTGAATATGGAATGCGCCAAATTCTTGCTGGTGTCAAAAAGTTTTATAAGCCGGAAGAGTTAATTGGTGAACAGGGTGTATTTGTTGTGAATCTCAAGCCACGCAAACTCATGGGCCTTGAGTCACAAGGTATGATGCTTTTTGTTGAAGATGATGAAGGTGCCTATCGAAAGGTGCAACCAGCACAAAAAGTCAAAGAGGGCACGCGCGTTAAATAAAAGTATTGGTTTTATAAGAATGTAAAAAAGGCACATTGAAAAATGTGCCTTTTTTATTTATTTTTGTGCTTAAAAAATATCGATACATACTGTTTCTATTGCAGATCCGCTTTTTTTATGTAGTCTTTCAACACGTCCAGGAGTTCTATCAATAGTTTCCGCAAGTTTACCATTTTTGTAAATATAAACCTTCTTTTCATCAAAAGAGATTTTAAAAGTACCTGGCAGATTACACTCTTCACGCGTACGACTTGGGCCATGGACGGCACACTGTCTATTTGTGACTATCATACTTTGAGCTGAAAATGACATACCTAAACAGAGCAATAGTAACTTTTTCATAAGAATCCCCTATAAGATTAAATTGTTTTTTAATTATATAGTGTTTTTGTGCAAAAGTTAAATTATAACATTTTGTTACATAACAAAAGGGTGCTTGCGTACAAATGCTTTAAGGTATGTTTCATCTAGTTCGCGTGCCATATTGGCGCGTTTGTGGTATTGGCAGAGAGTGCGCCTTTTTTTCTGATTTTTAATTAACGGTAGATACTCTTCTTTTGTTGCATATCCTTGTGCTTTGCATTTTTCTGACAAGGGCGAATGGTCTTTTTGTGATGGTGCCTTAAATGAAAACTGGAAGGTGCACATCCAGCAATTTCCCAATTCGGCGCCGTAGATATCTGCTTCCCTTTCGATTTGAGAGAATCGTTTTGGATGTAAAATATACATGCATTGATGCATTGCATCGAATTGTTTTTTGTGAATGGATTCATGCATGAGCGAGATTCTGCGAATGCCTACCGGTGCATTATTCATGAATTCTTCTTTAACAAAAATATAGCCGTTGCACATGCATGCAGGGCTGTATTTATAATTTGGCGCTTCCGGCTTTAATTTTTTGACGGTTATATGCTGTTCCTTGGGAATGCCGACTTTTTCTTGTGCTTCTTTGCCCAGTTTTTGATATTGTGCGGAAGCTTCTTTGTTGCCATAGGTATTATAGGCTATTTCTTGTTGCATGTTTAAGAGCCACTTAGTGTAATTGTTGCGCAGTTGATGTTCAACAGAAACTTCATGTGATCTTATCATAAAAAGTGAACTGGCATATAAAAACGCTAATGGATTCATAAAAA
>CAZJVC010000006.1:0-3003 GCA_964549515.1 uncultured Pseudomonadota bacterium
CCATATTCAAAAACATTCCAAGAGCTGATACATCCATTGCCGTACAAGATCCTGCTGCACCCAACTCGCCGTATTGGCCAACATTAAAATCAATTGGCACTCCACCCTCCATAGAAAATGATAAACGAATAAAAAAACCTGCAAAAAATAACAACATTAACAATTTAATACGCATCGACATTCCTCCATTTTTAAATCTCTGCTTACTATAAGTATTATTCAAATTGAATAAAAAAGTCAATGCTTTCTCGGCTAAATATGAAAAACAAAAAAAAGAGCGGGGATTTCCCGCTCCATCAAAAACATTATTTGCAGATTATTTACATCGGCTCTCTAAAGGGATCCTCACCTTTGCGTTCATCTAATCGTTTTCCTTTTTTACGCCTAATTTCTTTGAGTAGCACATCAAACACTTCATCAATCAATGCGTACAAATCTTTTCCTTCAACCTGTGCCATTAAATGGTAGTCAGCGCAATGCAACCGCAACTCGGCTGCATGGATAACATGCTTATGCTGCCCGGCAAGAATCACTTCAAGTTTTTTTGGCGAACGCTCGTTTTGTAATATACGTTCAAGTTTTGCGACTTTATCATTCACATATGCTTCAATCGTTGGTGATGACTCCATTCCGCGAAAGGTAATTTTTACATTCATTGGCATGACCTCACTTTTTCAATTTCCATTACTGTAACGACAATCAATAATTCATGCAAAAACTTTCAAACATGTATAACGACTACTGTTCCTTTTTTCTCCCACTCCATATTTTAAAAGGACTTGGTTGTTTATGTTTTGCACCACCCACTATTTCCCAGTAGGTCTCCCTACCCTCGGGACCAATTACTGTTATTCTACGAAACCTTTGCCCTTCTTCGCAACTTCTTCTTTGCTCACCTGCAAGTAATTGTTTATCTTCACCATGATCACTCCTGTCTGATTCCATTCCGCTGCACCAACAAATACAAAAAACCAATGCCAACAAAAACTTCTTCATACTATTCCCTTAAATCAGAATCCTGTACTTTCTCATTATCTACCACAAGGACTCGATGAATCTGGATCATAAGGACTAGATCGATCTGGATTAGAACTTGAATCATCTATTTCAAGAGGATTTTCACCAGAATTAGCTAACGTCATATCAACAGGACTAACAATGAGTGATTCATAAACATTTCCTTCTTCATCTATCGGAGTATGTACCCAACCATCAGAATCACTATCGAAGGGAAATGAAAATGGCACAACCACCAGTCTTCTCTCACGATCTTCAGGCGCCTGCGTATTATGCTGGACAAGGAAACGCAACCCCTCCGGCGCTATCACCCGTCGTCGCTGACGTGGAGGTTGGTCTTCATCTGATACATCTTGAGACTCCTCTGATTCCTCACGAGGCGCCTATCACCATCCATACCCAAAAGATAACTATTCAAAAATAAAACACAGAATAAAAAACGCACCATTTTTCCCTTATACTTTCTTAAAGATTAACGATAGTGTCATCTAACCAATTAAAAATTTCACCGGCACCGATTTAAGATCCACATCACGACGCAGTACATTTTCAAAATAAGCTAATTCACGTTCGCCAAAAAATTGTGGGTACTTTACTGTCAACTTAATAGTCGGAGGTCCGACCTTTAACTGCGTAGTACTTTTAACTTGCAACATATGTCCCTGCTTATACAAGGGTCGACGAATAAGGGCTTGTTTTAATAATGCTAATAAATCTTGATCAGAAAATTTGGTGAGATAACGATTCCACACCTTTGTGACCAACGGTAAAATCCTGCCCAGATTTTTACCATCTTCACACGAAATATTTAGCATCTCTAATTTTTTGAATAAGAAATTGTACTCATCTTTATGATATCTCCATCCCTCTTTGGAATAGTCAGTTATCAAATCATATTTATTGAACAAAAGAATAACAGCCTTCCCTTGCTCAAAAGCATAAAAAGCTAACTTAAGTTCTTGATCAACCAAGCGCGCTTCTTGCACATCAATGAGTAATAAAATAACATCCGAGGTACGAATAGCTTGCATCGTACTCTTAACCATTAGTTCTTCAAGGGGTTCGTCAACGTTTTTTTTCCTACGCACACCCGCCGTATCAGTAAGTTCAATCGTTTCCGAATAAAAGCTAATCGGCTCCATAATCGCTTCACGAGTCGTACCTGCAACAGCAGTGACAATAGCTCGCTCTTCTTGCAAAAGCTTATTCATCAACGATGATTTACCAACATTCGGACGACCGAGCAATGTCACACGACAGACACGCTTCTTATCTTCTTTTTCCAATTCTTTCTTTGGCAATAAATAAACTACTTCATCTAGAAGTTCATCGACCCCCTTATTGTGGGCAGCTGAAACCGACATGATCTTATCAAAACCAAGCTGTTTCAATTCTAACTCATGTTCTGCAAACCTTTTTATATCAGACTTGTTTGCAACAAGAATAACTTGGCATCCAACCTTGTGTAAATAGCGCGCTATTTCAAATTCCTGTGGCGTTAAGCCAACAGAACCATCAACCATAAACAAAACCAAGTCGGCAGTTTTCGTTAAATCTAGTGCCTGCTGTCGAACTTTTTCAGCAATTGGTTCTTCTATTTTTTTCAATCCGATACCACCAGTATCAACAAACAGAAATGGAACCTTTTTCCAGGTTACAGCATCACGCACAAAATCTCGTGTTACACCCTCAAAATCAAATATCAACGGTTTAGCTTTCTTAGAAATACGATTAAATAAGGTTGATTTGCCGACATTCATACGACCAACTAAAACAACCTGTGGTAATTTATTCATTTATTTGACTCATTTTTTTGTTCAGGAACTTCTACAACCACACCTGGAAAATAGCTTAGTAAGGTATTGCTCAATGGCCAAAGATTTTTATCAGAAACATCAACTTTTTTCCCACGCATCGGCATAATTCGCATACCACCATGTCTAAAAGTTTCCGGACGAACCATTGCCCTAGCCTCCATCCGACCAG
>CAZJVC010000006.1:3103-16960 GCA_964549515.1 uncultured Pseudomonadota bacterium
CCTGTTCTTTAGCTTTTTTTTTTACGGCAACGGCCGATGTTACAGCCGTAAACTGCGCATTCAATACCGCGCCATCACCAAAAAACTTTTTTAATAACGGTTGCCACTTAGGTTTCAACTGTTCAACTGTATCTTTAAAAAGCACCATGCGATGCGCAAATTGAACCGACACTATATTTTCCTTAATACCATCAAAAACCGCTTGTTTCACGATTGATGAAAAAAGTGGCTCTTCAAGCGCATCAACTGCTTGTACAAACTGGTCCCATGAGGTCACCGCAACTGGCTGTGGCACAACTGGTTGTAACACAACTGGTTGTAACACAACTGGTTGTGTTACTTTCTTTTCAATTACTTCTTCTTTTTTAACAACCGTTTCTTTATTTTCAGTCGATGATTTTTTTTTTGCATCTTCTTTTACCGGAACGCTAAACGATTCTTGCTCAGGATAAGCCTGCTCAGTATGAGCCTGTTCAGGATAATCCTGTTCAGGATAATCCTGTTTTTTTTGTGAAAATGTTACTGGTACTTGCTCATGAATTTGTTGCCACATACGAACGAGTAGCAGCTGTAAAAACAGCCCTTTATGCACCGTCTTCAAAAAAAGTTGCTCTTCCTCGCACATCATTTCAAAAAGATTCAACAACAATGGCAATGGAAGTACATCAATTCGCGCGACAAAATCACCTGGCATAACTTCGCGCCCTTTGGGCGTTACGCCATTTTTTAACCAAATAGATTGATGAATACTCTCAAGCAATCGTCTCCAAAAATGCGTCGCATTGTACTGTCCAAGATTTAATCCATCAATAAACGCAATTAGCTCTTGTGAAGATATCGCAAAAAAAACTTTTTCTATAAGTGCATATAATGTTTCTTCTGGCATATATCCCAATGCACGCAAAACATCTTCGCGCGTAACACGTTGCGCACTAAAACAAATTTGTTCCAAAAGATTAAGTGCATCACGAACCGATCCACCAGTTTCTTTAATAATTGCTAACAATCCATCATCATCAAATATAATCGACTCTTGCTTACAGACATTCGCCAAATGATCACGTAAAGTATCAGAATTCACAGCATTAAAAAAAAGCTGGAAACAGCGTGACTTGACAGTATCAATAATTTTATGCTCATCTGTCGTTGCTAAAATGAAAAAAACACCCTCTGGAGGCTCTTCTAAAATTTTTAAAAACGCATTAAAGGCAGCTTTACTAAGCATGTGCGCTTCATCAATAAGATAAATCTTTTTGCGCCCCATAACCGGCAACAATGTTGACGCTTCAACAATTTGACGCACATTGTCAACACCAGTATGTGAAGCAGCATCAATCTCAATAAAATCAGGATGCTTTCCAGCCAATATTGCTTTACATGAAGCACATTGCAAACATGGAACAACAAACTTTTTAGGATTCTGCTGAAAATCAAGCAACTGCTCACAATTTACCGCCGCAGCAAAAACACGCGCCGTGGTTGTTTTACCACAACCATGCTGCCCAGCAAAAAGATATACAGGAAAAAACTTTCCACGAAATAATGAATTTTTTAAAATACGAACGGATAAATTTTGCCCGATGATCTGTTCAAACTGCTTTGACCGCCACTTACGCGCTAAATTTAATTGAACGTCACCTTCCACCGCTGCCATGGCATATCCTTCGACGCGTTTAAAAACATTTAAGATGGGATTTATTACTTGAGTTTACTATAAAAAAGATAAACGGGAAAGTACGATACAATATCAATCATCTGCTTGCTGCTTCTTTTCAGACCTGACAAAATACAGACAACGATACTTATCGCACCCTCCCAACTTTTATTTCAAGTACTTTCAGTATAACGTTTTTTTACCTATGGAGCAATTTTCTCTTCATGATATGCATCAAACCTTCATGTTGAAATTTCCATGAACTGACAATGCGACTGAAGACATTTTCAAAACTTTCTTTGTCAACTTCGCCAGAAACTACCAACACATAAAATCTATCCTGATTCTCAAAAAGTAACGCGCAATCACCATCTTTAAAAATAAGTTCTATAGCTGGCAGACCATCAATAGCAAGCTGTTTTTCATTACCAGTAACGTTAAAACCCGATCCAACTGAAAGTTGGTGGTGGTGGAGAGAGAGGGATTCGAACCCTCGATGCCTCTTTCAAAGCATACATGATTTCCAATCATGCTCATTCGACCACTCTGACACCTCTCCCACAAAACAGGTCACTTTTCAACAGTACTGTTGAAAAGTGACCAAAAATAGACTTATTTTGCTTCTTCTTTTTTCTCTACTACTTCTTTCTTTGCAGCAACTTCTTTTTTAGGTGCAGCTTTTTTTAGTTCTTTTTTATCTTCATCCACTGTCACAACTTTAGCCTTAGCCTCTTTCTTGACCGGTGCAGTCTTCTTGGCAGGTGTCTCTTTAACAGGCTTAGCAACTTCCTTAACAACTTCTTTTTTCTCAGCAACTTCTTTTTTTGGCGCTGCCTTTACTTCTTTTTTTACTTCAGGTTTCTCTGCAGCTTCCTTTTTCACAGATTTATCAGAAGCTTTTACTTCTTTATCAACTTTTTTTGCTGCCTTGGCTTCATTTATAGCAGCTTTTTCTTTTGCTTCAGCTTTTTTTACTTTTTCAATTCCGCGCTTTGTTGCTTCAGTTAAATAATTAACAATTAGTTCAACAGCTTTTGGTGAATCATCATTACCAGGGATAACATAGTCAACCATTGATGGATCACAATTTGTATCAACCAACGCAACGACTGGAATTCCTGCAACTTGTGCTTCGCGCAATGCTGTCTGTTCATGTTTAACATCAACCACAACTAGTGCACCAATAGGCCACTTTAATTTGCAAATACCGCCAACATTATTTTTTAAACGGTCAACATTCTTTTGGTACATTAACAATTCTTTTTTCTTGTATGGATAATTGTCGGACCGAACAAGAACATCTTCAAAGTGTAATAATTTTGTTACCGATTTTTTAACTTGTGAGAAATTTGTAAGCGTTCCACCGATCCAACGATTCGAAACGTACGGCATTTCTAACACCAGCGCATTTTTCTCTATAACTTTTTGAGCAGATTTTTTGGTCCCAACCCACAAGATTTGTTCACCTTTAGCTGCAACTTCTTCCAAAAACTTTGAAGCACGCTCAAGAGCTTGAGCTGTTTTTGAAACATCTACAAGATGAATGCCACTCTTATAGCCCCAGATAAATGGCGCCATCTTAGGGTTCCAACGTGATTTTTGGTGACCGAAATGAATACCTGCCTTAATAAGATCGCGAAAATCAATCATAAACATCCTTTTTGGGTTTTATCTATTACTTCCTAAACTGTTTCAAACCACATTCGAACAAAATCGTTTGAACCAGCACCCTAAGATTTACAGAAGTAAGGTTTAACATATATTTTTAGTGTACGCATTTGCATAAAAATGTCTACTTCTATGCTCCTTTTTCAGACCCAATCACCTCATTATTTTTAATCGCTGTTACATACCGCTTGCCCAAGAAGAAGGCAACAACCGTCCAGCAACCAATAATTGCGGCAAAAAACACCCAGTGGAACAACTGGAATAAGCCAAAACCCCAATGTTTCAAAACAGACTGTGCAACAATATTAAATTGTGAGCCAGCTCCTTTTGCAAACTTTGTACCAAAAGCATCTATCCAGGCCTTAGACTGAAACTTAACTACTTTAACTGTTGGTATGTACAAACTTTCCCGAACTGGGTAAAAGAAACCATAATTAATCGCACGAATTATAATAAAGACAACCATCAATGCTTCAAAGGTCCCCACAAATAAGAATACAGACAATAGCAAGCCAATGACAACCGGTATGAGCAATAAGCACTTGCGCTCCCCTAACCAACGAAGCAATGCATTAGTTCCAAAAATTGCAATAATAGATCCAATCAAATGATATCCGAATGCTAGAGCAAAAAGTTTGCTGCCAAATTCACTCATTCCAACAGAGCCACCTTTAGCATAAATAATACGCAAGAAACTCAAAACAGCATTTACAGCTTCATAAAAGAAGATGATAGAAAAAATACCCAAAACATACGGTTGCCTCACAAGTAACTTTAAGCCTGCAAAAACACCTGGCTTCTTTTTCTTTTTTGCCGTTTCTTTTTGATATTCATATGCAGCTTCATAACCATGCAAAAATCGGCCTGAAACCTTATTCATCAAAAACATAATTGTAATCGGCACAAGCAAAATCACCAATGATGGTACCACCAAAAGAAGTTGCTGCTTCGCCAAACTTGTCATCGGAATCCACGGCTTAAGTAGTAGCCATCCAAATCCTGCACTCAAGACACCACCAATCTTAGAACCTCCAACAAGTACCCCATACCCATCCTTAGCTTCTTTTGGACTAAAAACAGAGTTAGCAAATGCCCACATAACACTCACAATAAAAGGAGAGTATCCCTCAATAAAAATATAAAAAATCCAACCAAACAAACGACTTGAATCTGTATTTGTATTGAGAATGCCAATTGTAGGATGGCCAAGAAGATACGCAAAAATTAACCCAAGAACACCATATAACACTGTATAAAAATATAATAACTGATAGCGATGAATTTTGTTAACAAGATATGAGTAAAAAATTATTGCAGGAATTAGAACAACAATAGAGACCAACTTAGCATACGGAATATAACTTTCTCCGACAATTTCGACAAATACAATATCCTTCATCTCTTTGCAAATCGTATACGCAGTAATAACTAAAGCAAAAATAGTCGTTACCCAGAAAAGCTTACCCCGCTCGTGCGCCTCTAATGTCCACATTTTTTTAATTGAACTTAAAAAACTCATTCTGCCCCTTCACTCAATCTCACGCTAACTACGCTTTATTACGCCCCCCTTTTAAAAGGCGAAGGCCTTCCGCACAATATGCAAGGAAGGCCAGGTCAGGCCAAGCCTGCTTAATTTCAATTTTCCCGTACTAGACTAACAAACAACGCTGTTATCTTTAAGTGCATTGTTATATTGACGACCAAGATACAACGCAACAAAGAACCAAGTTGCTAGCAAACCAAATGAAATATACACAGTCAATATAAAGTATGAAGAGCCAAAAATATCCTTCATACCGTTAATACCTGAGGCTGCACCCTTTGCCCCGCGAGAGCCAAAGGTTTCAATCCATGCTTGTGATTTATATTTAGCATCTTCTGACGTTGGAATATAAAGTTGTTTAACCGTAGGACCATTCAATGCATAGTTAATAGCTTTTGCACCAACAACAAGCCAGAACAATACATTAATTTCTGGGTACCACATAAACATAACAACGGCAGCACCAATAATAAATGGCATCAATGCTAAGGTAAAACGGACACCAAGCCAACGCTGAATATTGTTTACCCCGAAAAGAAGGCAGAAAAACGCTACCAGGTTAACCATTGATGCAAACTGACTTAAATAAATAGTACGTGTTACATCACTTGAAAATGTCTCAATAGCTAATGTTTTGAAATTAAAATCCAAAAATGTAGCAATAACTTCAAAAATTGCAAGCACACCAAAAATACCCATCAAGTATTTATGTGAAAATAAAAACTTCAATCCATCAAGAAAGCCTGCTTCTTCTTTATTAGACTTTTCTTCCTTCTTTGAAGCACCCTTATACCCTTGCAATTGATCTTTTGGCATTATTTTCATAAAAAGAGCAACCAAGCCAACCATTAAAAAAATAAGAACACTTAAACCAGCGACTAATGGCGCAGTGGTTGTTCCAAATATTTTTGGAAGACGTGAAAGATACGGACCAAAAACTCCGCCCAACTGAGCAACAAGAAGAATCAAAGGAAAACCATATTTAGCTGATTTCGGATCAGAAATGTCAGTAGTAAACGCCCAAAAAAGAGCAACAACTAGTGAACCAAAACTTTCAACAAAAACGTACCATAACCACCCAACTATACGCAAAGGACTTGCTACAGTATTCGCAAGACCAATACCTGGCATTGCAAAAATAATTCCCCAGAAAATCATCAGGATACCATAGATCAAGCCGAGAAAATAAAACATATGGTTACGAGGAAAACGATCAACCATTTTTCCATAAATTGCTACAATAGGAAAAAGGACAAACATTGAAACAATTTTAGCAGTCGCAAGCCAAGAACCTGTACCAACAATAGAACCAAAAATAGCATCCTTAAGCGGACGCATTGTCCAATACGTTGCAATAATTACAGCTAAGATAATCCCTAAAAATAAATACTTCTTAAACTCCTCTTTTGTAAATGGCCCAAACCATTTTTTTAATAAATTAAGAAAGCCCCCTGTCAACGAACAACTAGACATACACCATAACTCCGTGGTTTAAAACTATAACTTACAAAACAAGTATAGCAGAATTTTTCCATTCCACAAAAAAGACATCCGAACAAAAAGAGTAAAAACCCCTTAAAATAAAGCCAAAAAAAGAGCCCCATACCTATAAATTTAAAATCGCGCCAAAACCTTAACAGAAACATTAACTATTTGTCAAAAACATCAGGCCAGACGCACTTCTCAACATTGCAATCGAATGAGCCCATCATCACACTTTATTCGAAGCACAAGGCCCCAAAGGAAGCTCCCATGGCGCCCATTTTTTAATTTTACGCTCAAATTTTTCTATGCTATATTCTTTAATAGAGAACATTTCAAAATTAGGAACTAATAAATATGGCTGAAGAGAAAGATATCGTAGAAAAACCTATACAAGTCGAAGCTGCATCCATGCAACAGGAACAGCTTTTGCCGCTCCTACCATTAAAAAACGTTGTTTTGCTTCCCAAAAGCATTATACCAATTATTGTCGGTCGTGAGTCATCAATATCTGCCGTTGAGCATGCACTGCGTATTGATAAAACAATTTTTGTTACAGCCCAAAAAATGCCCGACACCGAACAACCAACAGTAAACGATGTTTTTGAATACGGCACACGCTCTAAAATACTGCAAGTTATGCGCATGCCAAATAAAGCATTAAAAATTCTGGTTGAAGGTATCTGCAGAGCAAAAATCATTCATACTATATCTGAAGATAATTTTCTTAATGTTATGTTTGAGGATCTCGAAACAACCGGTTCAAGCCGCACAAAAGAATTTGAAGCAATTTGGCGCCATGTAAAAAACGCATATCAGGAATACTCGCAATTAAATGATAAAGCACCGCAAGAACTTGTACAGTCAATTCGCACTATAGATGACATTGATTATGCTGTAGATACAATTGCAGTTCATCTCAATCTTACTTTTGATGAGCGTCAAAAAATACTTGAACAAGCCAACTTGAAAAAGAGGCTCTTCGATATTGCAATCTTGCTACAAAAAGAGATTGATATCCTTGAAACGGAACAACGTATTCAAAGCCAAGTCCAAAAACAAGTTGAGAAAAATCAACGTGAATATTATTTGAACGAACAAATCAAAGCTATACACAAAGAACTTGGACGTGAAGATAATCTTGCAGAAATTAATGCCTTGCGTAAACAGGTAAAAAAAGCTCAAATGTCACAGGAAGCAAGCGAAAAATGTGAAAAAGAGTTGAGTAAGCTCGAGCAAATGCAGGCATTTTCCGCTGAAGCGGTGGTTAGTAGAAATTATCTTGATTGGATGATTTCCATACCATGGAAAAAAGTAAGTCGTGACTCATTATCATTAACCCAAGCGGAAAAATTATTAAATCAAAGTCATGCAGGGCTCAAACAACCTAAAGAGCACATTCTTGAATTTGTTGCTGCAAAAAAATTCTCCAAAACACTTGAAAAGGCGCCTATTGTTTGTTTTGTTGGTCCTCCCGGAACCGGAAAAACATCTTTGGCAAAATCAATTGCAGAAAGTGTTGGACGTGAGTTTGTACGCATATCACTAGGTGGCGTAAAAGATGAAGCTGAAATTCGGGGCCATCGTCGTACATATATTGGTGCATTACCAGGAAAAATTATCCAAGCAATGAAAAAGGCTAAAACAATTAATCCTGTTATGCTACTCGACGAAATCGACAAACTTTCCCATGATATTACGGGCGATCCATCATCAGCGTTGCTTGAAGTGCTTGATCCTGAACAAAATTATACATTCACCGATCATTTCTTGGATATTGAATATGACTTATCAAAAGTAATGTTTATTACCACAGCAAACTATTTTGAAAACATTCCATATCCATTATTAGATCGAATGGAAATTATCAATTTAGCTAGTTATACCGAAGAAGAAAAGTACACAATTGCGCAGAAATTTCTCATTCCAAAACAGCTCAAAGAATATAGTCTCACAAAAACACAATTCAAAATTTCTGAGACAATTATTCGTATACTAATTGACAGTTACACCAGAGAAGCTGGCGTACGTCAACTTGAACGTGTTATTGCAAAATTAATGCGCAAAACAATCCAGGTACTGCTTAAGAAAAAACAAAAATCAGTAACAGTTACCGAAGACCTTATTCTTGAATGGCTAGGTTATAAAAAAAACAAGCCTACATCAATTGAGCAAGGAAAGAATGTTGTTGGCATTTCAACCGGACTTGCATGGACAGAATGTGGTGGCGATGTACTTGAAATTGAAGCAACCGCCATGTCTGGAAAAGGTACCCTTACACTTACGGGACAACTTGGTGAAGTCATGCAAGAATCTGCACAAGCTGCAATGAGCTACATTAAAACACGAAACAAAGAACTTGGAATTAGAAAAACTGATTTTTCAAGCAAAGATATCCACATTCACCTACCAGAAGGTGCCACACCAAAAGATGGCCCATCTGCCGGTATCACTATGGCAACATCTCTTATTTCATCATTAACCGAAACACCATTAAAACCACATCTTGCAATGACTGGCGAAATCACCTTACTGGGACGTGTTCTGGGAGTCGGCGGCCTTAAAGAAAAACTCTTGGCAGCAAAACGTTACGGAATGAAAACGGTTATCTTACCACATGAAAACTATGATGACGTGAAAGAAGATCTTAAAGATGTTGATCTTGGGCTCAATCTCATCTTTGTTAAACATATGGATGAAGTAATTGAGAATGCATTCGCAAAAAACAGCTTTAAAAAAAGAAAAAATAGTGCTACAGTCAAGGCTGGTACAGCCAAGACTGGTACAGTCAAGACTGGTACAGCCAAGGCTGGTAAAGTTAACAAACGTAAGAAAAAGTAATTATCCCCAAAACGGAGTCTAGACATGAAAAAGATCAACTTGATCATATGCACATGCTGCCTATTGGCACTTGGCGGATGCGGCCCCAAAAAAACAACAACGGTAAAAAAAGTTAAAAAGGAAAAAGTAGAAATACTTGATTACCAAGAAATGGACGGATATGCAAATCCTAAGATGACAAAAGAATTTGCTTAATCCATTACCGATTTCAATAAAGATAAGGGCACTGTAAAAAGTGCCCTTATCTTTATTTATTTTGCAGAATTTAGTTCTAAAGTCTGAAAAATCCTTCGATATACGCAACAACCTCATCAATCGACATATCTGAACTATCAACTGTAACTGCCCCTTCAGGCACAATAAGCGGAGCTACAAGACGCGTTTTATCTCGTTCATCACGCTTAATTATCTCTCGCAACGCTTCTTCTTGCGTAAAGTCATGACCCTTTTTCGATTGCAAGTTTCGCCACCGTTCTGACCGAACTTCCGGTAAAGCGGTCAAATAAAATTTATAGTCGGCTTTTGGAAAAACAACTGAGCCGGTATCTCTTCCATCAACAACAATATTCTGTTCTTGCGCAAGTTGTCGCTCAATCGTTAAAACAATCTCGCGCAACTCAGGATTTGTTCCTGCAAGAGAAGCTGCTTGATCAATTTCTGCAGTTTTAAGAAATGGCTCTAATTCTTCTCCGGCATAACATACACCTGCTACACCATCCACATAGACATAACAAAACTTTGTTAAATCCAAGCACTTAAAAAGTGGCCCATAGGTTAACGTTACAAGTTGCTCTACCGGAATTAAACATTTTTTCGTCAAAAGATAGGCAACTGCACGAAAAAGCAAACCACTATTAATATAATAATACCCAAGTCTCTTAGCTAATGATTGCGCCACTGACGACTTTCCACTCGCAACTGGACCATCAATTGTAATAATCATGTTATCCTTAACTTTTAATTTACGCTTGCATCCTTCGACTCCCGCTCAGGATGTATGATGAAGAGTCGTCATAATCTTTAAATGCTTTGGCTTTCGTTTTAATCAGAAAATGAGCACTTTATGGAATTGATCAGGTTGAAAGCTTTGGCTTTGGGCCCGATCAAGATGAGTGCTTTGACTTTTAGGCTTCATGATGTTTAAGAAGATTTTTTCTTACTCGTCTTGATTTCTTTCTTACTCGTCTTGATTTCTTTCTTACTCGTCTTGATTTCTTTCTTACTCATCTTAGGATTCTTTCTCATTCATCCTGAGCGGGAGTCGAAGGATCATTAATTACTTAAACGCAATATCAACACCGCGCAACTCAATCTTCCGTGTTCCCTGCCAAAAGTTTTCAACAACTTCAACCGCAACATCAAAAGTTTCATCTCCACATTCACAAAGAAGTTTATATATTTCTGGTCGTCCAAAAAATATTAACGGCTTAATAATCCCATCAGAAAAAATTCGGCATTTAACATGCTGATCTTTTAATAAAACCGGCGCATCCACAAGCGTTACGCCTTTCAAATAAAAGACTGGCGAACGATTCATGTGGCCGAACGGTTCTAACAAACGCATATCGTCAACAAACTTTGCCGTTACATCAGACAGCTCCACATGCGCATCTAATTTTACCTTCTGAAGTAAATCAAATGGCGTCAACTGTGATGCTATTAATGCTTCTAGTCGTTCTTTCAGTACGGCAACATTTCCAACAGATAACGACAGACCAACAGCGCATGAATGTCCACCAAAACGATCTAATAAATCTTCATTTTGCTTTAATGCATCAAACAAGTTAAATTCCGATATTGAGCGACCAGATCCTTTTGCTATTCCCCTTTTTGTAATATGAAACAACAACGCTGGCTTACCATATTCTGACATGAGTCGCGATGCAACAAGACCAATAACACCCGGAGGCCAGGAAGTATTTGCAGCAACAATAATATTATCGCGATCTAAATCAATTTTTTTCTGTGCAATGGTACCTTCAATTTCTGCTAAAATTTTTCTCTCAACAGATTTACGTGCTTCATTTAATTCACGCAAAATGGTACCGACGCGTTCAATATCTGCTCGCCGCGATCCAATTAAAAACTGAACACCTTGACGAGGATCCTCCAAACGTCCCAACGCATTAAGTTGTGGCGTAATAGAAAAAGCAATATCCAGTGAAGATACACCTGCTTTTTCAGCAAGCGTACTATTTTTTTTAAGCACCTGAAATGAATAACTTGATCGCTGTCCTAACTGTGCCAACCCATGCCGTACCCAATAACGATTCTCACCAAGAAGTGGAACAACATCAGCAATCGTACCAAGCAACAATAACTCATATACTTTATCTGGAAAGGTCTGTTCAAGCTTTTCGTACAACAATGAAAGAAGCTTAAAAGCAACACCAACACCAGCTAACACTTTAAACGGATAGGAGCAACCATCTTGTACCGGATCGACAATGGCATACGCATCAGGCAATATATCCTGCGGTCTGTGATGATCGGTAATAATTAAATCAATGCCATGTTTTTTTGCTAATGCTGCCGGTTCAATTGCCGTAATACCGTTATCAACGGTAATTATAACCTGATAATTATTTGCGGCAGCACGTTCAACCATTTTTGTTGATAAACCATATCCATCACGTACACGATGTGGCAAAAAATAATTTACCTGAGCTCCCAAACGAATCAGACAAATCATCATCATAGATGTCGATGTCATACCATCAACATCATAATCACCAACAATTAATATTTTTTCGTTATTTTTAATGGCAGAAATAATACGGTCAACAGCCCTCTCTGCATCCTTCAACAAACTTTCTGAGAAAACATCTCGCTCTTTCGATGTAAACAAAAACGAATCAATCTTTTCTTTTGTATCAAATCCACGATTCATTAATGTCTGCATCAACGAAACTGACATGTTATATGCAGCGCTTAGTTGTACAACCTTTTCATGTGTAGGCGGCAAAAACCATAAATATTTATTTCCTTGAACATGCGAATCAGAAGATAATAGTTTTCTTACGTGACCCAGTTCTTTTGTTAACTTTACGCTCATATCCTTCGACTCCCGCTCAGGATGAACGCATTTTGCTTTTTGTCCATAAAATAAGTAGCTATTTCGCCAGTGTTTTTAACCCGGTCCAGCAGGATGCTGGCGGTCAAGCTGGAAGCTTGTTATTTGTTTAGTTTTTTTAAAATCGCATTACCAAAATCTTTTGCAGACGAAGGACCTTCAGCTGTAATCAATGAACCATCAACAGCAACGCCGCCACCGACAACATTGGAGTCAGGACATTTTTTCTTTAACAACTTATCACCATCCCAACCAGTGATAGTACGCCCTTCAAGTAACCCTGCATAATATAAAATACGCGGAGAAATACAAATTGCACCCCACAAAATACCTGCAGCGGCACCTTTGCGCATCATCTCATATACTGTTTTTATATTGAGCCATTCCATTGCACCAGGACCACCAATCAAAAAAATACCTGCATAATCTGCAGGATTAACTTCACCAATCGTCAAATCAACTGAAGCGACACGTTCATCATGAGCAATTGCTTGACCTGGCTCGCCACTAACCGTTACAACACCAATACCGCCCTTTCTCAAGACTTCTCGTGTATCAAAATATTCTTCTGCACTAAAGCCGTTACGCGCAATAACTAAAGCAACATCCTTGATGACGTTTTTTTTATCCATACTACCTTCCATAGAAAAAATATAACTATAACGTTTGCTCGCCCAAACCTTATGGATAAAGTGCGCTACTCAACTCACGCACTTTAATCTTTATTTTGATGAACAAGCTCTTCTTTGCCTTTTAGCTTCATCCAAACAAATGGCACGCCAACCATTTCTGTCAGGCTTGCCATCCCTTCTTCTTCCCCTACGCCTAACATGCAAAGGATACTCACCGCAAGGAGAATCCTGCGTCCGTCCTTTTAATTGCGACTTTCTACCATGACCTTCACCAGCACAACGCGCTCTTCTTTGGAGAGCAACCGCAGAACCAACAGCAAAAAACAATGATAGCAATAAAACTTTTTTCATAAAAAACCTTTTATTTTATTATGTTATTTATTATTGCACTGCTTTTTGTATTATTTCAATATTACTTCTTTTTTAATGTTGGAAAAAGAATTACCTCCTTAATTGATGGCGTATTAGTTAAGACCATTGTTAAACGATCAACACCAATACCAACACCAACAGTTGGTGGCAATCCATGCTCTAGTGCAAGAACATAATCTGCATCATAATTGTGAGCTTCAGCATCTCCGCTTTCGCGCATAGCAACCTGCCCTTTAAAACGTTCCGCCTGATCAAGAGGGTCATTTAACTCATTAAAACCATTTGCCAATTCAAATCGTGCAATGAACAATTCAAATCGCGCTGCTATCTCTGGATTCTTTGCATCACGTTTTGCTAATGGTGAAATTTCAATTGGATAATCAATGATAAATGTTGGTTGAATAATTTTGTCTTCAACAAGCTCTTCAAATAACGCAAAAAGTTTTTCACCGCAACTTGGATTTTTGTTACCAAGTTTAATCTTGTATTGCTCCAAAGTTCGATCAATATTTTCGGACTTTAATTGTGTATCAGTACATTTACCAATTTGCTTAACTGCTTCATAAACAGAAAGACGCTCAAAACGTTTCTC
>CAZJVC010000006.1:17060-21140 GCA_964549515.1 uncultured Pseudomonadota bacterium
CGCAACATATCCTCAAGAAAATCCATCGCAAAATGATAATCTTGATGAGCCATATAATATTCCAGCATGGTAAATTCAGGATTGTGTTTAGTAGAAATTCCTTCGTTACGGAAGTTACGATTAATTTCATATACACGCTCAAAACCACCAACAACTAACCGTTTCAAATATAACTCAGGCGCAATACGCAAATAAAAATCAGAATCTAGAGTGTTATGGTGAGTAACAAATGGCCTTGCCGCAGCACCACCTGGAATTGGATGCAACATTGGTGTCTCAACTTCGATAAAATCATGTCCATTTAAATATTGACGAAGTGATGCAACAATTTTCGAACGCGCAACAAAACGTTCACGCGTTTCTGGCGAGCTGATTAAATCAAGATACCGTTGACGATATTTAATTTCCTGATCAGCAATGCCATGAAATTTTTCTGGTAATGGATGAAGACATTTACTTAACAATTTAAGATCTTTAACGCGTAAGGTAATTTCACCTTTTTTTGTTTTGAATGAAGAACCAGTACACCAAATAATATCGCCAATATCGATAAATTCATTAAAAAACTTAAACTGCTCATCACCGACAATATCTTGTTTGATATATAATTGTAGTTGACCTGAACGATCTTGAATATGCGCAAAAACTGTTTTACCATGATCACGCAAAGTCATTACACGACCAGCAACCGCATTCTTCTCTTCACCACCTTCAACATACTCATCTAAAATTTGTTGACAGGTGGCAGTAACATCTTCTTTTGCCGGCCAAGGTTCATAACCCAACTTACGTAATTTTTGAACTTTTTCCAAACGAATTTGATGCTCATCTGAGAGATGCTCATCGGGGCGATGTTCATCGGGGCGATGTTCATCTGAAACAGAATGTAAATCTTTCTTTTCCATAATACTCTAAATACCTTTTATAAAAATTTAATTTTATCGCTACCAGTATACATTATTTCATATATTCATCATAGCGCTTTTCAATGAATTCCCAATTAACGATATCCCAAAAGTCATCACAAAAATCCGCACGTCGGTTTTGATATTTTAGATAATAGGCATGCTCCCATACATCTATACAAAACAACGGATAAAGACCTTCGGTTAATGGTGAATCTTGATTTTTGGCACCCATTACTACCAAGTTGCCTCCTTTATCGATACATAACCAAGCCCACCCACTACCAAACAGTACCTTGGCCGTTTTATTAAATTCCTCTTTAAAATCTTCAAACGAACCAAAATATTTTTTCAGTTTTTCTGCAAAGTCTTTTGATAGTTCTTGTTTTTTTGGTGACATAACCTTCCAAAACAGTCCATGGTTATAAACACCTCCGCCAAAATCACGCACTCCATCATGGATAGGACCCGATGGCAATGAATTAAGATCACTTAAGAGTTCTTCAAGTTCCATCTTTTGATATTCTTCATCTGCGCCTTTTAAAACAGCATTCAACTTATCAACGTACCCTTTGTAATGTTTTCCATAATGAATCTCCATTGTACGTTCATCGATTATAGGTTCCAAGGCATTGAAAGCATACTCTAACGGAATCATGGCAAATGGATAAGGCATAAAAAACCCTCTTTATTCTTTATCTTACAAAACTTTACTGCACTTCATGTATTCATCATAGCGCTGTCGATGTACTTCCAATTAACGACATTCCAAAAATTATTGCCAAGGACTGCACTTTAATATTTGAGATAATAGGCATTCTTATTTTTATACTATAAAAACTGTTATCATATTTCAAAAATTATTCTGCAACATAATAGATAGTGTCACCAGGCTGAGCAAGCTGCAATTTCTCACGTGCAACCTGTTCTTTATAAAAAGGATCACGCAAGTCAAAATCTATTGATACCCAATGACATTCATCAGCAAAATTCTTTTTAAATACACCCTCAAAGTCACCTGTTAAAAATATAAGACGATAACTATCAATGTCACTCGGATATACTAAATTTAAAATTTTTTTATAAAAAAATTCCGTCTGTAGTTGCCATCAATAAAGGCGATCTAGATGTTTTCGAGAATAGCTGACATTGAACATTTTGTAAAAAAGTGGATCGGGCAGGAAGGGGGCGTTAGCCCCCCAACCATTATCCTCAGTTTACTGCTTGTGTAACAATAGACCAATTAAATATGTCCTTTCCACCGGCTTCAGCAATAATATTCAAGTTAGCAATATCAGCTTCCTTAATAATGTTCATAGGATCCATACTTGTGGATTCTGCATAAGCAACGTAAAAATTCATATCATACGAATTAGGATTGCGTATACTTGTACCACTAAATGTATGTCCGTGACCAAATGAAGTATTTGCCCTTAAATACGTCGTACTATCTGTCGCATGATCAAAAATCCCAAATGAATATCCATTACTCGATGTCGCACGGTTAGAAGTTACCATACAACCTTGTATAGCACAGCGAGAATTTGTTCCTGCTAAGTCAATGCCATATGCCTTACTGTTTAGACCTGATGCGTTATTTGAATTTGCTTTACAATTTGTTATGAGTGATCCAGTTTCTGCACTCAATAAAAATCCTCCTGCTATAGACTCGGAAGCAGTAGATTGTGTCGTATTATATAAAGCTTCACAGTCGAAAAATGTATTTGCAGAACCAGAAATAGCAGCAAATCCAACTACCGTTGACGTACTCGCTGTGTCTAATGATGCTTGATTTAATGCACCACATGCTTGACAAACATTTGCATTGGACGCTTGGAACCAAAAACCAGCCGCATCGTAATCATAAGAAGTAGCAGCGGTGTCATTAGAATTATAATTATGTCTTGCCAAACATTCATCAAATTGGTTTGAATCACTTGCGTTGGCATAAAAACCAATCGCATTAGAAGTTGCGGAGTTATTTGTTTTTACATTATAATTTTCATTGGCAGAACATTTTTTACAGCTATTTGAATCAGAATCGCTTATGAAAGCAAAACCATATGCATTTTGTGGAGCATAATTTGAATCAGCAATACATCCTTCAAAGGAATTTGCCGTCGACCCGGTCAAATAAAAACCTGCCGATGTACCAGTATTCGTATCTTCACTCGCACCATTATAATTTGCTACTGCCGAACAATTAGTGAATATACAATGCCTACAAGAACTCAGATAAACACCGTAAGCATTCTTTGCATCATATGTAACATTATTGTTAGAAAAAATAACATCGCTAAAAGCTATCTCTACGCACGAGGATAGCTGTGTACCATAAACATCAAAACCATTTAAGCCAACTGTATTTGCACTTATATTTCCACCATTAAATCTACTTGATTCACAGCTGGATAAATAAATACCATTAACATCTGCATCTGTATCTGAATTGGATAATACTCGAAGATTGGTAGCATATATTCCCTTACAACCGATAGCTGAAAGACCCTGTGCCTTGACCGTGACATTTGTTCCGGTACATGCAACAATAGAAATATCTTCGATATTCACATTGGTATTTGAAGTAAGCACTATGCCACAATTGGACATTCCCTTAATAGTACCATTCTTAATGACAACATTGTTTTTTCCTGAAGCAACTTCAACTCCAAAAGCTTTACCAGAAATTCCTGATGCAACTGTTATTGTTTTTGAGCCCAAATCGAGAACTACATCGTCTGAATTAATTAGAATACATGGAATATCAGCCGTTGTACCATTATAGGAAAGATCGTTAGACAAATAATAATAACCACTTGTACCAATTACAAAACCGGCCGTAGTTGAAGTATTGTCCAATTTTGATGAGCTAATACCTTGCGTTGTTACAATACCCGCCGGAAGCACACTTCCTCTAGTAATAAGTGTACTCACAGCTGCCAAACAATCAGTAGAAATAAGAAGCGAAATAACAATAAAAAACAAATTTTTCTTAACCATAAACATCCTTTTTCAATTTTTACTCAAAACTAACTCCTGCTGACAAGAAATATCAATCCATAAAAAACTCCCATAATAATAATAAACAACACAACCTAAACAACCTAAATTTAAACTGACATAATTGCCAAAAATATCAAACCTAAATTTAAATTGACATAATTGCCAAAAATAT
>CAZJVC010000006.1:21240-26016 GCA_964549515.1 uncultured Pseudomonadota bacterium
ATAATTGCCAAAAATATCAAACCTAAATTTAAATTGACATAATTGCCAAAAATATCAAACCTAAATTTAAACTGACATAATTGCCAAAAATATCAAACCTAAATTTAAATTGACATAATTGCCAAAAATATTAAACCTAAATTTAAACTAAATCCATCTGCTCAAATTATAACACCCAAAGATAAACATAAATTTGTTGGATGAAAGTGTAGATAAAATGAGATTAGTAATAGATATCCTACTATGCCTGATATGTCTACCACAGATAGCAGACCCGTGCTGTATTAGACTCACCAACACCTTTCCAACTATTCGCAATAGGGGAATACCTGGTCCCCAAGGTCCCCAGGGACCAGCTGGATCATGGTGCGGTTATACCAGTGTAACCAATACAGATTTTACAACAGATGGCAAAGAAGGATCACCAACAACACAAACTTTTACTATCGATTCACCAGGATGGTACCTGCTATGCGAATCTATCTCTTTTCAAGGAAGTTCGGGTAACGAAACAGCAATCAGTATCCAATCTAACAACGTTACTATTGATTTCAATGAACTTAGTTTAACGACAGCCGATACAATACCAACAAAAGGTATTGTTATTGAAGGTGGATATTCTAACATTAAGATTAGAGGAAATGGTGCGATAGCCGGATTTCGGCAGTATGGTATTCATGCCAACGGATCTAGCAGCAATAATATTAGTGATGTTTCTATTTCATACATGAAACTTTTTAATATGACAAGCAACAGCAATGCTACCGGCCTTTATGTTAGTTACTGCAATAAATGCTCCGTTAGCGATAGCCTTATATACAATAATAAAAGAGGCCTTGATTGCCGAAACAATAATACTGTAACTCTTAGAAATTCAACTATTACAAAAAATAATAATAACGGTGGCGCTTATCTGAAGGATTGTTCCATTGTCAAAATAGAAAAATCCATCTTTAACAATAATCAGTATGCAAGTGGCAATCACCTAGAACTCCATATTGAAAATGGAAATGACACCACCATTGATGAATGCGTATTCCATAATTACCTAACAGGTCTTTCAAATAATCTTTACAGCCTTTATACAAAATCGTGTAATGGCCTTACAATCAAAAATAATTCCTTTACCCATGCAGTTACTAATAATGGATCCTCAATTTATTTGGACACTGTTACCAAAGGAATTATTGATAACAACAATTTCTTGCGATCATCCGCCAGCGGTACTGCAAATGGAATAGAACTCACAAGCTCACAAAAAATTATCATCTCCTGTAATCAAATGTCTCATTATAATACTGCGGTGTATATTAATTCACCACAAACACCTATCACTTCTTCTATTTACAACAATAAATTCTTTTATAACACAAATGTATACAATTCATTCCCAGGAATAAATGCAGCATTTATCGAAGCAACTGGAACACCACATAATCTTACAGGCCTAACTGACGCTAAAGTATATGAAAATATTATAATACAAGAGGACCAAAGTTCATGAATAAAAATCACATTATATATGACTTTTTCTGACACAAGCACATCATTAGCTTGTATACAAAACGGCGCAAAAATATAGATGAAACATTTGTAGAAACCATACTGGATATCTTATATGCACAGCATTAAAATAATAGTACAAAAAGCTTGCCTCTATCTTCAAATGATAATCTTTTTGCACTGTTCAGCTACTGAGCAAAATACGTGGTTCCTAATTGGAAATACAAAAAATGAGTTATATGTCGGCGATAAATTAGAATTTCTTACACCCCAAACAATTGACCAATACACATTTCTTCTCAACACGAGTGATCTCATTGGATCTTTTGATAAACACATCCATAAGGACATCTGTTTAAGTATTGATGCTGACGTACGGGCACAATTCATCCTTGGATATTCACCAACAAAACTGTCACTTAAGCTTGGATTGGGAAAAATTGTTGATAGTTATTATTGCTTTGACAATGCAATTGACATCAGATTGCGTAGCCTAAATACTACTATCTCGTTCTATGATAAATTCTATATTTCATGTGGAATCTTTCCGTTCGAGATTGGCAAAGGCCTCATCCTAGGCAATGCACATAAAATTAACTATTTAATTCCTGGTCTTTGGACTGAAGAATATGTCAACCAATGGCGTCCTGGTATTCAGAGCATGTGGAAACCATTCAACAATATAACTTTTGAAGCATATTATGGTCTTATTTATAAATCATCCGTTGATATGAAAACGACATATGCTTACGATTGTGCTCATAATCTATATTCAAGTCCATTCCTTGGTGTCCACAAAGGTAATTATATTGCCATGTTATCAACAAGTTGGACGCCTATAGACAAACATCTATCAATAACTCCTTTCATTCTACATCAATCAAATCAAAATCAACACGTCGAATTACCTCATGACGCGCATCTTAATCTTTTTAATTTTGGCTTTACTGCAAAAGCTAAAAATAAATATTTCAAACTTTATCTGGAAAGCTCCGTACAAAAAGGAAAACAATATGTATATGCACTTGACCGAAATCAATTTGCGGCCGTTTCAACATCACAACAAACACACCTATTTTATCAGACGACCCTTGATTCAAACAGTGTTTGGCAAAGTGCACAAATGCAGACATATCCGGAAGATTTAGGAAGAAATCAACCAGCAGGGGCCGAATTCACTAACACGACCTACGATCAAACCTATCAATTTAAAAACAGTTACAGTCGTTTTAGAAAAGGATATTGTAATATCTTAAAAGGATTCGAAACGTACGGTGAATTTTCTCTTTACCTACGCCAAAAAGAACCCTGGAACATATCTTCAACTGTTTGCGTTGGCCACTTAAGCGGCGACCATCCGCCTAACGATTCCACTGAAAAGATTCTTATTAACCGTTTTAACCCAAATGGAAGCTACAAAGATTACGCTAAATCATTTGGCGGATTTGTTGGAACAGAACAACTTTATCATTCGCATTATATCAATGCTTATTTTCTCCAGTTCGCTCAAAAATTGCAACCAAACATCCTAACCAAGCGGACCACCCATACAAGTACTGAACTTTCGAATAGAATTTTTGCCGGATGCTCATGCCATCTACATCATACGACCAATACCAAACAGTTTAGTTTTAACATAAATCTGTTGGCCTACAGCCTTGACGAAGGCATCAAAAGAGATTATTCATACCCTATTGCAATTCTTTATGAGATGGACAGTGATGCAGAAACAATCAACGACAATTGCTTACCGGTAATTCAACAAATTGCCAATCTCTGCCCACAAAAATATCTCGGTACAGAAATTAATTGTAGCCTCAATTTTAAATATAAGGAATTTCTCAATATCTTTGCTAATGGTGCAGTCTTTTTTCCAGGAACATTTTATAACACAATGGTGGGAGCAAATTTACCGCTTCAAACACAACGTATGCTTGCTGCAAGAAACTACACCGGCATAGAAATATCCCAAAATACTCCATGCATCTATCTTTACAAACCCAAAACCTCGTTTCTCATAAAACTCGGATTTTCTGTCACCATCTAAAACCGATGTCACTTCATTGCATGCATCACAAAATTAAACTTTAAATCGCGACTTTCGCTTTATACGCTCAACATCGTTCAATGCACTACCCACCTTATGTTGTACACTTTTTTCAAATTTATTCACTTTTTTAGCCACGTCCTTTAAATTCTTATCAAAATATTCAAAACGAGCATTTATACCTTGCATGTCAAGCCTTACTTGTTGAACGGTATCCAATATTTTTTGCACCTGGCTTTCACTGCGCATACCAGCCTGCCAAACACGTTCATCCAATTTTCTCACTTCCATACTTGAAGAACGCGCCTCATTAAGCACTAACTGCCAATCAGCCTCCCATTTTTTACCAAATTTCGCCATATAGCTCTCAATAGAATCGATACACCTGAAAATTTTATCGTTACGAATATCACTATTGATCAAATTAAAAATCTGTCCCTTCATTTTCGCAAATTCATCATCTTGGACATGCGAAAAACTATCAATCACTTTTGATATTCTTTTAAGTTCTTGAATCGTATCTTCTTGCATTGTATGTTCTTGCTTGTATGCCACCTTTAACAATTCAGCTAATGAATTAAACAGCTCTTCATTGCCAGTTTTGTATGCATCATTTAACTGAAGATAGAATTTATTCGTAGTTATAACGAGCGCTTTTTTGAAAAAATCCAGTTCTTTTTTCACTCCTCCCTCGGAAACCCATCCATATCTATACCAAAATGGCGTAGTCAACAAGAGTACAATGGCTAAAACTGCTAGAGGTGTTATATAAATCCATACATTACACAAAATAGATTTTTTTGTAGAATCACTTATATTTCGAGCCACTACAACTTCCTTCAATTTTATTCTATTATACTTCTAACTTTACTTTCTTTTAAAAAAAACATATCGTGTGACCATAAATTCCAAAAGACTGCACCGCTATCTGCCAATCTGCCTACGTATAAAATCAACTCTTTTGGATGGACTTCTCATCAACCGATATACATCAAGATTTACATACGAAATATTGAGCGGACTACCAACCGGACGCGCTACCCCATTCATATCGGTTACTATAATCTCATTAACAATACCAACTGAATTTTGTTGAATATCATAACCAAAATAATTCATATACTTCTCATCTTCTGAAATATCTGTAGTCCCAATTTTAAATACAGGACCTTGGCCACTGGCTATATTATGAGTTAATATTGTCGCGGATGGATAAGCACTACTTG
>CAZJVC010000007.1:0-5818 GCA_964549515.1 uncultured Pseudomonadota bacterium
AGCACTGCTTTGACGTAGCAGGGGTCAGCGGTTCAAATCCGCTCGTGCCTACCATTTTTAAGACGTTATAAGGATAATTTAAAGAGGCTTGAACTAATTATGGTAAAGAATGCAGCTTCCGTGGTTGATAAATTTAAGAAGCATGAAAAAGATACAGGTTCTGTTGAAGTACAAGTTGTGCGTTTGACAGAGGAAATTAATGAACTTCAGGGTCATTGTAAAGGAAATCCAAAGGATCATAGTTCAAGGCGTGGTCTTTTGGCAAAAGTTAATCGCCGAAAACGTTTTTTGCTATATGTTAAAAAACAAGGCTTAAATGGGTATAAGGCGTTGATTGCAGAACTTGGCCTTCGTAAGTAAAAGATAGGTAATATATATGTCAAGAATGTTTACACTGGATAAGTTTGGGTATCAATTAAATCTTGGTACTTATGCGCAACAAGCTGACGGTTCCGCTTGGTTGCAGCAAGGTGGCACAATTGTTTTAACTACCGTTGTTCAGGCACCAAAAAAGGATTTTCCAGGGTTTTTGCCGTTATCGGTAGATTATCGTGAGCAGTTTTCTTCAGCTGGAAGAATTCCTGGGGGTTACTTTAAGCGTGAAGGAAAATGGACAGATAAAGAGGTACTAACTTCACGTTTAATTGATCGTGCAATTCGTCCACTTTTTCCTGAAAAATTTTTCAATCAAGTTCAAATTTATACGCTCCTTCTTTCATACGATCAAAAACATTCGCCAACAACATTAGCAGCATTGGCAACATCGATTGCTTTAAGCACATCAAACATTCCGTTTATGGGACCAGTTGGAAGTGTTGAAGTTGCGCGTATTGATGGAAAATGGAAGGTTAATCCGATACATGAAGAGCGTCTTCAGTCTGATGTGAAACTGATTGTTTCTGGGACTAAAGAAGGCATCAACATGGTTGAAGGTGCTGCAAATCAGTTAGCGGAAAAAGATTTAGTTGAAGCGTTGTTCATTGGTCACGAAGTTATTAAAGAGCAAGTTGCATGGCAAGAAAAAATCATGCAAGAAGTGAATGTGCAAAAAGAACCTGCGGATTTACCGCTCGATTGGTCATATTGGCAAAAAGAAGCTAATAATTATTTAACAACTGATCGTGTGCGTACGTTGTGTACAAAGACTATAGAAGAACGCAAGAATGCGATGTCTGCTTTGAAGGAAGGATTCCTTGAGGCTGGCAAAGAAGAAATTGAAAAGACTGACGTTTCAGAATCGTTTGTTAAGTATGTTCTTGAAAAAGCGTTACAACCTAAAGCGACTGAAATAATTTTTGCTGATAAAAAACGTCTTGATGGTCGTGATTTTAATACGGTAAGACCGATTGTTGGAAATGTTGGTCTGTTGCCATACGTTCATGGTTCATCAGTTTTCACGCGTGGTGCAACGCAAGCATTAACATCAGCAACATTAGGAAGTGCTCAAGATGAGCCTCGTACTGAAAAATTAATTGATGAAGGTTCGAACAAGCCATTTATGTTGCATTACAACTTTCCTCCATTTTCAGTTGGGGAAGTTCGTCCTATGCGTGGACCAGGCCGTCGTGAAGTTGGTCATGGTAATTTGGCGGCTACTTCATTAATGCCAGTTTTGCCAGAGAAAGAAGACTTTCCATACACGCTGCGTGTTGTTACTGATATTTTGTCATCTGATGGTTCAAGTTCTATGGCAACTGTATGTGGTGCCACACTTGCATTAATGGATGGTGGAGTTCCAATTTCAACTATGGTTAGTGGTGTTGCAATGGGATTGTTACAGGCGCCGGATGGTTCGTTCCAAGCAATAACTGACATTAGTGGATTTGAGGATGCGTTTGGTTTGATGGATTTCAAAGTTGCGGGTTCTGCTGAAGGTATTACTGCAATCCAGATGGATATTAAATACAAAGGTGGATTACCACGCGAAGTGTTTGAGAAGTCATTGGAACAGGCACGGCAAGGACGCGCGGACATTTTGAAAGAGATGCAAAAAGTTCTTGATAAACCTCGTGAAGAGCTTTCAGCGTTAGTACCAAAAATTATCTCATTTAAAATTAATCCAGAGAAGATTGGTGCTGTTATTGGTGGCGGCGGTAAAGTCATTCGTGAAATTATCGACAAAACTGGTACAACAATTGATATCGATGCTGATGGAACTGTTAATATTTTTGGTACACCTGAAGCAGATATTGAAAAAGCGATTGAATGGGTTAAAGTTATGGCTGGCCAACTTAAGGCTGGAGATACTTTTACTGGTACAATTGCACGTATTGCAGACTTTGGGTTATTTGTTGACTTAGTTCCAGGTGAAGCAGGCCTGTTGCATATTTCAATGATTCCACGAGATAAGCAACGTGATATAGATAAATATTATCCTGTTGGTTCAACGGTAAAGGTCAAGGTTCTTGATTATGATCCAGCAGCAGGAAGAATTCGTTTAGGTTTTGATGAAGAAAAAAAAGGCTAAATAATGAAACGTGTTGATGGACGTGAAGTTAATCAGTTAAGAGAGTTGCGTCTAACAACAAATGTTTTCGAATATGCCGCCGGTTCTGTTCTTTTCGAAATCGGTAAGACCAAGATATTGTGCGCGGTCACGCTGAATGAAGGCGTGCCGCGCTTTTTACGTGGCAAAGGCAAAGGATGGCTAACGGCCGAGTACGCATTACTTCCTGCATCTACAGTTACGCGCTCTCCACGTGAATCATCCTCTTTCCGCCGTAATGGTCGTTCGGTAGAAATTTCGCGGATTATTGGCCGTTCGTTGCGGTCGATTGTTGATTTAGAAAAGTTTGGAGAGTATACGATTTCGGTTGATTGTGATGTTTTGCAAGCTGATGGTGGTACACGATGTGCGGCGATTTGTGCAGCACAGGCTGCAATGAATTTAGCTGATAAGTACTGGCAAGAGGTTAAATTAATTCAGCAATCGATTATTAAAAATCAAGTCGCTGCTATTTCAACAGGTGTTTATGAAGGTACGGCGCTTTTAGATTTAAGTGCTTTTGAAGATAATAACATCGACACCGACTTTAATTTTGTTTTAACGGCAAATGATGAGATTGTTGAAATTCAAGGTACAGCAGAAATGGGAACTGTTTCTTGGAGCCAATTTGATCAAATGCGCGTACTTGCACAAAAAGGAACACAAGAAATCGCATCGTTTATCAAAGAAAAGACTTCGTAATTTATCTTTCTATTGTTACTAGAGTGGTGTAATTAAAAGTGTTGGTTATTTTAATTTGGACACGATACAAAACGTTTTAAGTAAAAAAGCGGAGCCATTAAGGCCCCGCTTGTCGATTAAATTAAAAACTTATTTTTATGTATTATTTTTTGGTTATAAATTCAGCCGTTGTTTGATTTTTGTTATTTTTTTCTTGGTACACATAGCCGGTAAATTGTTGCCATAACTTTTTAAGTTGTTTTTTAGTGAGATTTGTACTAGCTAAGCTTCCAGTATAAATGTTCATGTAGACGAGGAATCTGATGAATAAGTCTGTGGGATTAGGGGCATCGTAATTGGCCAAAGCAAAATTTGCAAGGCCAAGACTGAATTGCTGTTTATTATTGTTTTCGTTAATTGTGAATCCGATACTGACGCCGCCTAATGCTGCGAGTGCTACATTTTTTATTATGACATTTTCAATGTCATAAGGGTTATATTTTTTTAATGTTTCCATAGCATGTGATTGTGAGAGAGAGCATAAAAGAGGAAGGAGAATAAACATTTTTTTCATAAAAACCCCTTTGGTTTTTTAGTAATGGTACATGATTTTTTAAGCAAAGACAAAAGGCCTCATGTTTAACTAAACTTAGGTTTTTTGTTGTGGCCTTTGTTGAAGTTGGAACTGTCTGGTTACGTTATCCCTTGTGCGGCGAGTGTTTATCTTTATTTGTTTCGTATTATTGTTTAGCGTTTGATGGTTGTTTGCGATATTTTTCCTTGTACCATGTTAGAAATTTATTCCAGACCTTTTTTTGTTTCTCTTTTGTGTAATAACCGCTGGAATGAGTGCCATAAAATAATATTGCTCTTACAATAAGTTCCTGTAAATTATCTGCATTGTGATTTAAGAGCGCGAAGCTTGCGGTACTTAATGCAAATTTATAGGCATCACTATCCATTGATTCTGCGGCTGAGCCTGTTACAGCGCCAGCAACAAGGTTTGCAACGCGATTTGCTTTGTTCATTGGAGAGGATGAAAGTGTGCAAAGAAGGGGAAAGATAATTAAAAGTTTTTTCATGATTGATCCTTAATCGTATTTTGATTTTTTGTTATTTTGTCTAAGCGCCTATTTGTCCTTGTCGCCTTTGATTAACGTTTCTTAGGCCATTCCATGCGTCACGAATGTTTTTTTGCAACGTATCACTTAAGGCTATGCCTGTAGTAAGGCCAGCCGCGTAATAGAAGGCTATAGAGAAACCTTTTGAGTGTTGTTGATACCATTCTGTGATTCTAGTTAGAAGTGATTGATTTTCATGACTAATGGCTACAGTTTTTTTTGAGTTTTCATTTGTATTGTCAATATTTATGAAGATCATGCCGCCCAAGCCAATGGCAAATGTATCAAGATACTTGTTTAAATCTTCATTGCGAAATACTGCTAGATTGATGCCCGCTCCGGTGAGAAGGCCTGCGACGAAATTTCTCATTCTCAGATCTTTAGTGGCAAAAGAATTAAAATTTTTGAATATTGCATGTGATGATGAAAAATAAAAGCATAAAAGTAAAAGGATAGATTGTTTTTTCATAGCGTCCTTTGTGTTGTGTACATTATGTGTAAGCAAGTATAAGGTTCTGACTATTTTTTGCAAGTGGGTGGTCAGGCGAGGTCTGTTTTGCCTTTGCTTAAAGGTTTTTATCGCGATATAATTAGTATATATGAATATTCAACATGTTATAAAAAACCCCTCATTTTTTACTGAAAATTTTGTTATTCAAGTGCAGGCTGGGCCGGTTCAGGCGGCTGGCGCTCAGGCGAGGTTTGTTCGAGTGGGAGCATATCCATTATTGTTTATCCAGCGTTTATTGACGTATGTGCAAGCGAAGCTTGGTGTGCAAAAACATGTTATTGATGTTGCAGAACATGATAGTGAATATATTAAATCGCAGCTTGAGATGACTTTTTTAGGCCAGCAGAAATTATATTGGCTTGGAAACCTTTCTGCCTTGCCTATTGCGAAGTATAAAAAATGGTTAGCATATTTATCTGCATACACAGGGCCACATTATGTATTATTTTTTTCAGACAAAGATCAAAAAAATATACAAAAGCTAAATGTGCCGGAAAAGATTTCACTTAGCGAGTATAAAAATCTTGCGATACTTTGGTCTGAAGATGAACTTGAGCGGATACAATATTTTGCGGCATCCGTTTTTAAGCAAGTTGGTACGTTAACGATTGATCAAGCTGTTACGCTTACGGATTATGGATCGGTGCTTGGTTCTGGTCGTGATGCTTTTGTTGAGCAGTGGCTTGAATATATTGTAAAACCAGAAAGTTCATTATTTATCTTAAGTGGCGCATTGTTTGCTGGAAAGAAGGAGCTGTTTTTTAAAGAATGGCAGCGGTTGCAGGATATATATGAATTTCCCTTTTGGTTAGCATGTTTTTCGGAACAATTTTTTAGAGCGTATTATTATGTACAGTTTCGAAACGATAGAAAGTTAGTTGAAGCAAAAAAGATTAGCTTTAAGTTGCCATTTTCATTTTTGCAGCGAGATTGGCAGCGGTATAAACCAGAAGTTTTTGCTAAAGTTCACAGTATGCTTTATGCTTTAGATGGAGATCTTAAGAACGGTGGTAGTGAAGT
>CAZJVC010000007.1:5918-13209 GCA_964549515.1 uncultured Pseudomonadota bacterium
ATGCTTTCTTTTTCGTTGGCACATGGATGTCGCAAAGACTTTTTGCTTGAAATTGAGAAACCTCCAGGAGAAGATAGAGTTTACACTCGTGTTATAAGTTTAGCAAAAGAGGTGGCTAAGAGAGCAGCATTAAAAGCGGAATTATTATTAGAGCTAAAAAAACAGAGTTAAGAATTAACTAGAATCGATTCTACACGTTTTGAATGAAATGTTCTATTCAAATCTATCTGGTTGAACGATTCCGCCTGAAATAACTAAAGTCATTGCTTCTTGGCGTGTAAGACTTGTTGGTATAAGGTCTTCTTCGGTTGCTAAAACATAATATCCCGTTGTTGGGTTTGGTGATGTTGGGATAAAAACATTATAATATTTTTTTGATTTATTTGGTGAGAGTGATTTTTTGAGTTCACTTGTAACAAATCCAATTGAATAAACACCTTTACGTGGAAATTCAATATAGACGATTTGTTGAAAGCTATCCTTATCATGATGAGTAAAAGCGTGAACTAATTGCTTTGATCCTCTATAGATTGGTTTAATGAGTGGGATTTTTCCTATCGCTTTTTCAAGATGATTAATGATTTGTTTGAAGATGATGTTGCGTGAAATAAGGCCAAGAATTAAAATAAGTGTGACGGCGAGTGCAAATTCAAGATATGGAATTGCTTGCAAGTATTCCGGTTCCAAGTCTCGCAGTGGTGATAACCATGATTGCATGATGTGAAAAAGAAATTTAAAAAGATAAAAGGTAATTGTTACTGGCAGCAACATGAGAAGACCATTAAAAAATAATGATCGAAGTTGATCTAAAATAACTTTGATGAAACTTTTCAGGTTAATCCTGTTTTTCATTTTTTTTCTTTCGATGTTTTTTTTAACTTTAACATAGACATTGTTGCTGCACAATAAAGTGCACTGCTATTACCATGGTGAATGCTAGAGCAATATTTCTCGTGGCCAGTAGTTTATTATACTCAGTGTTTCTGGTAGCAAAATATCATTCTCCGAAATTTTAATAAAGTTGCCAGGTTTTTCAGGGGAATCTTGTTTAGGTGTGCCCCGCGCAGGCGAGGTCTGTTCAGACGAGGTCTGTTCAGGTGGGGCCTGTTCAGGCGGTGCCTGTTCAGGCGGGGCCTGTTCGTCACGGTAGATGTTTACTTGTGGTGGATGGTTGATAAGTGCTTTTAATTGGTGCCGTGCGCCTTCGATTAGCACATTGATAGACGTTTCTTTGTCTATGATGTTTTTGCCTTGATAAATTTTTACGGGAATTATAATGTTTTCTTGTACTATTTGATTGTGTGTGAGCATAGTCCAGAGGCTATAGCCGATAATTAGTGAACATATAATCGTGACGGCATTTGAAGCGAAGAGATTTTTTAATGAGAGGTTCATAGCGTTGCTCCTTTTTCTGAAGTGTTCTTTTGAAGCGACAATGAACTTTTTCGAATATATTGTGCAATAATCGACATTGCTTTTTCGAGGGACAGATGAGGTACGCGGTTGCCTTGTGCTATGATCGTACATTTTTTTGTTGTTGGTTCGATGTAAAATATCAGTGCGTCAAGATGTGTGCACCAGTAGAGAGCTTCCTGTTCCCATGGAGCATACGTTTTTGTTTTATTGTCGAGCCATACGTGGTCAATCTCTTTTTTCCATCCTGAGCTGATAGTACGGAGAGTTCCGTGTTGTGTAATAATAATTTGTGACTTTGATTTGCAGAGCGAACTTTCAACAATTATATTGCAGAGTTGTTTTTGTATTGGAGCATTGAAGGTTGTTGTTGATGTAACGAAATCATCAAGATTGTTTTTTCCTTCTATAATAAAAATTAAATCTTTTTTGTATTGAATACTTTTAAAGGCAGTGCTTATCATTATTTGGAGCCATGTATTTAAATCAGCTTGTTGTGTTGGCTTAATGGTACGAGCAGCAACATAATTTTTTTGTAGACTTTTTTGGTGAACAATAATGAAAAGCATAATGAGTGCTGGCCAAGAGTATGTATAAAATTGTACTACTGCATAAAGATCAAAGACGTATGCACTAACAAAGCCGGCACATCCTAGATAAAAATATGAAAGCAATTTTAGGCATGGCCGGTTGCTTTGTCGATCTTGTTTTAGCCATCTACAGAAAAAAAAGATGCAAGAACTAAATAATCCTATTTCAAGGATATCTATCCAGTGAACAATATGGAGAAATGAAAGATACGAATACATTATTATTCCTTGGTTAATGTTCCTTTAGTTTCTTTTCAGGATAATCCTGTTTAGACTAGGTCTGTTTTGTATAGTTCTACTTGCGGTTGATCAAACGGATTAACATCTAATAGTGTTCCGAGATAGATCATTTGTATCATAAACATTTGCAATAGGGACCCGATATAATATGGCGTAACTTCTGGTAATATCAGATGGAGTGCTGGTTTGTTTTGTTTTGCGTATGCCGCATAGGTTCCTGAAAAGATTGCATCCATAATTGTTGTGAGTGTTTTTTTTGCAAGGTGTGGTGCGATTGATTTGGCTGGTTCATCATCCTGAATAGGTATATCATTTCGCCACCGTTCGATGGTTAAAAATGTGGTGACTGTTTTAGGTAATCCGCCGAGATAAAGTTGTGCAACAGAATGCAAATCAGTGCTGCCGATTGAAACGGTTGGTGTTAAATCGCATCGTTCTTGTGGATCTGTTATTGTTGGTTTTCCTAAACTTTCGCCCATTAATTGGCGATACCATTTGCCAACTGATTCAAGCTCTTTCGAAAAAATAAATAGATCATGAATTTTGTATCCTGCTTTATATGCTTGATAGATTTGTGCAGCAGTTTGTCCGGCAAGTGTTTCGTTTACTGGGTGAGTGAGCTCGTGTGTTACCATTTCTTTTGCGCCAATAATTAGTTGATCAATATCAATGCTTGTCATGCCGAGAGGAAAAAGTCCTACCGGACTGAATACTGAATAGCGTCCGCCAACAAGTTTTGGAACATGCAGGCGCGTGATTTTTTCAATTGCAGCCCATTGGTCGAGTTTTGAATCTTTATCTGTGGTTACAACAATATACTTCCTGTAATCTGTACGATAGCGCTTCAGAAGTTCAAGGAAGATTTGAAGGTTTGCAATAGTTTCTGCTGTTGTTCCTGACTTTGTAACAACATTAATAAGTATATTTTTATCTTGTTGTAAAAGTTTTTCAAGAATGGTTAGCAGATGTGCGATGTAGGTGGCATCGGTAGTATCTGCGAAATAACATTTCATTGGTGGTTCTGATGTGTTGTAAAGTAACCCGTTGATTGCCTCGTGAATGGCGATGGTACCTAAATTTGATCCACCAATGCCGATGACAATAAGTGCATCAATGTTAAGAGCGCGTTTTTCTTTGATAGTTTTATGAATCTCTGTTATGAGTTCTTGGTCAAATGGAAGATTTAGCGATGCATAGCGGGTATGGTAACTATGTGATTCAGGTGAGGCCTGTTCAGGATAATCCTGTTCAGGTGAGACCTGTTCAGGTGAGACCTGTTCAGGTGATACCTGTTTTTTTATGTTTTGTTGTTCATTTGTTAGCTTTTCAATTATTTTATTGTCTGTCTGTCTTAGATTTGTATACTTTAAGATGATTGGTTTCATAATATTTCCTATTTGGTTGATACCTTTTCAGGATAATTCTGTTCAGGATAAGCCTGTTCAGGTGAGGCCTGTTCAGGCGAGGCCTGTTCAGGCGAGGCCTGTTCAGGCGAGGTCTGTTTTTATATCGTTTTATCATGAAAGCAAGATTTTAGGAAACTTTAAAGCGTAAAGTGAGTAAATGTTACATAAGAAATTGTTATTTATAGTTTTATTGGGATCTTTTTGTGAAACGCAATCTATGCGTAAAGAATGTGAGGCGGCCCGTGAAACTTTTGATAAACTTCTTGATGAAGGTAAAAAGATTTTTTCTTCTGAATTGATTGATCGAAAAAGATTAGTGTTTTTTTTACAAAATATTGAAAGTTCTTTCAGTCGTGTAGAGGATGCGCGTAGAATGTTGCAGCGTTATCCTTTAGAGAGACAATTATTTGCGCATCGCTTTGAATTGGCTAGTTATTTATGTAGGGAACAGCTGGAAGATGAAACTTTAAGTAAATTTTTTAATACCATTAGATTTTTTCGTGCAAACTTGGAGTCTATGTTAGGTAACGATGGTGAGGTAAGAAGTATTGCAGCTACCATTGTTCCTGATGAAAGTGACTTATCCAGAGTACGCGGAAAACTTTTCCTGAGATTTGCGTGTTGTGATTTATTTGACATGCAAGAGCGATTTGAAGCAGCAGAAAATGCGTTGAAAGAATCGTTATCGTGTATGGAAGAAGTTGAGGCCTATAAGATAATTGATGAGGCACGTTTTTTGTAATTCGATCGTATTGGTATGTTAGAATATATAAGAAGATTGCCTAGGAGAAAAATTGAAGAGTTAGTAGGGTCATGGGGCACTGGTTAAGATGACCTTCTTTTTTTTGTCATTACGGTATACTGAAAATATATGATGAAAAATTTTTGATGGAAAAATTATATGAAGACTGAATTGCGATCCGGACATTCCGGTGTTATTTTAACTGGTGATCGACCAACGGGGCCGTTGCATTTAGGGCATTATATTGGCTCCTTGGTGAAGCGTGTTGAGTTGCAAGATAAATATAAAACATTTGTTATGATTGCAGACATGCAAGCATTAACTGATAATTTTGAGCAACCAGAAAAGGTTCATGGCAATGTTATGGAAGTTGCGCTTGATTATTTAGCCGTTGGAATTGATCCAAAAAAAGCTACAATTTTTATTCAATCAGAGATTCCGCAGATTGCTGAGTTAACCATGTACTATATGAACTTGGTGACACTTAATCGTGCATTGCGTAATCCGACGGTTAAAGACGAAATTAAACAAAAAGGATTTGGTGAAAGCACACCTCTTGGTTTTGTTGCCTACCCTATAAGCCAGGCTGCAGATATCACGGCGTTTAAAGGAACACTTGTTCCAGTGGGCGAAGATCAATTGCCGATGATTGAACAAACAAATGAAATTGTGCGCTCGTTTAATCGTATTTATAAAACAGATGTTCTTGTAGAAGCTAAACCAGTACTTGCAAAAATGCAGCGCTTGCCTGGAATGGACGGGAAAGCGAAGATGAGCAAGTCGTTGGGGAATGCTATTTATCTTTCTGATGAAGTTGATGTGATTAAGAAAAAAGTTATGAGTATGTACACCGATCCCAACCATATTCGTGTTGAGGATCCAGGTCAAGTTAATGGCAATGTAGTTTTTATCTATCTTGATGTTTTTGATCCAAATCAACAAGAAGTTGAAGAGCTTAAAGCTCGTTACAAAAAAGGTGGACTTGGTGATGTTGTTCTAAAAAAACGACTTGTTGATGTGTTAGAAGACCTTTTGAAACCTATTCGCGAGCGACGGGCAGAGTATGCGAAAGATAAAACACAGGTTATGCAAATATTAAAAGATGGAACTGAACATGCGCGTGATGTTGCAGCGCAGACGTTGTCAGAAGTTAAGAAGGCAATGAAGCTTGAATATTTTTAATTTATTTTTTTCGTTTTATTCTTGAACGTCTACGATCTGGACCATACGGTTCTACTTTATCAAACATATTCCGTGTTGTGTTCCCCTTTAGGGCTCTTTTTTCTTTGTTGTGAGCAGATTGCATATGGGTCCGGATTCTTTCCCGTAGAGTAAATCTTTTACCAACGCCGCAAATAGGGCACCAGTATGGTCGATAGTGTGTATGGCTTTGTTGTATGTGTTTTTTGATATCGCGTTTGTGTACTTGTTGATATTGGCACGGAGGAGCATTGTGGCTGCAAGGGCAGTGGAAGGGTGCGCTTTGACTTGCTAGAGAAGTTAATAGCTCATAATAACGGTCTCTTTCTTTTTCTTGTGTTTCATCTAGCCTATATGGTTGCGAGCCTATGGTGGCCCTAAGCTCTGCGTCTGTCCATACTCTTTTTTCAGCATCAAAAAGCTGGCTCCTAAAGGGTGCATTTGCGGCAACTGTGAGGGTGCCTTTGAAATCAAGAATGGCTTGTGTACGAGCAGCAAGTGGTTCAAAAGATTTTGGATCAAGTGGGCATTCTTTTAGATGTTCACTTAATTCATCCTTTGTGGCGAACTTAGACGGACATCCAGGATTTGTGCAGTACATTGAGTGTACAGTTTCTGCGGGCATAGTAGTCAGATCGACAGCTGGGAGAATCCCTTTATGGATGGGTTTGTCTGGTGAAAATTCCATGCCCATTGCGGGGACTTGAGATAAAAAGCTCAATAACAACATAATAATGGCAATTATTTTCTTCATTAACGTCCTTTAACAATTAACGGATAATTTATTAATACTGACTTTAAGAATACACTTAATTTTCAATTTGTCAAGATGTCGGCAAGTCTTTTTGTTGATTTAAGGGCCGTCTTAAAGCGTTGGCGGCAGTTGTCTTGTGGTAACTGTAGACAATTTGTTTTCAGTTTTTATATACTAATAGAAAGTAATGGGGTTTGTTAGATTAATAAAAAGCGGGGGTTTATGATGAAAAAGAAGAAAGTTATAAATAGGGGGCGTCCAACGGCTATTAGTATACGTTCTTTAAAGAAAAAACGGTCGTGGTGGATGATTGGCTCGGCGATAGGTTTGATTGTGTTATTATCGATGACGATCGGTGTGTTTTTATATAATGCTAAAATGGCAACGAATCGCATCATCGTTCGTGATATCAATCAAATGGAGCAGATTTTTAAGGATATAAATGATAGGTGTGGCATTGTTAGTTTTGAGCATGATGTGAATTATGTCGACTTTTTAACCGTTGGCTCATTTGTGGGTTCTGAAGTAGGTTCCATGAATTTGCGCGATTCTAAAGGTTGGGAAGGTCCATATGTTCAAGACAATCCAACTGTTCAGTCAAGGTACTATGAAATCATTCGTACAAAAGATGGGTATTTTTTGGTCCCTGGTAAAGGTTCAAGGTTGAGTAATGGCTCAGTCCTTGGTGAGGATCTTGTTCTCGATAAGGACGCTGATATTCCAGCATTAATTGAGAGTAAAACACTTCTAGATAAAAATGGCGGCCCGCTTGCTGTTAAAATCGAAGTTGGCTAAAAGATATTTCACAAACAATAAAAGGGCCCGCGTTCTGCGGGCTTCTTTTATTGTAGACAGAGCCACCGACAAGGTCGGTGGTGTGGGGGGACAGGGGCTAGGCGCCCCTTCCTACCCGATTATTTCGCCTGAACAATCAAATGATTTTCTA
>CAZJVC010000007.1:13309-17256 GCA_964549515.1 uncultured Pseudomonadota bacterium
AGGCGCCCCTTCCTACCCGATTATTTCGCCTGAACAATCAAATGATTTTCTACTTGCAGTCGCAGCGTAGGTAGTTAGAATAGGCACAAGGCTTCGATGTACCTGTATAAGTTTCTTCTATCCACTTACATGCTCTGCCGCAGTCACCGCTCCAATCGTCAGGAGTAAAAACTTGCGTTCCCCTTGTATTCATAAAACAGCTGACAAAGAGTAAGCCTGTCAATAACAATGTTACTTTCTTCATTTCATTCTCCTTTTTTATGAAGGTTCTTTAACTTACACTTTAAGTTTACTCTTCTTCTTCTTCTTCTTCTTGCAAGAGCCTAGTGGAAAATTTTTAGATTTGTTTTAAGAATTTACTGTCGATTTTCTTTGTACCAGCTTTAAAGGCAGCGGTAATGTGGATCGAGCCATCAGATCTTCGATCGACATCCTTAATAACGCCGATGCCAAATTTTTTGTGAGTGACTGTATGATGTTTTTTCCATGATGTTGCCGGTTGGACTAGGTTGAGGGATGATTTTTGGCCTGTTTTTTTAGATGGGTTTTTTGTATAAGTTGGCGCTGGCCCAAATGTTTGAATGTTTGATTCTACCTGAATGCCTAAAAAATTCTGCAAAAAGCTATCAATCTGATACATTTTCCAAAAAGAGCTATTTTTGTGCTGAATACCCTGGTTTGGCAGTTCCTGTAGAAAGCGTGACGGTAGCTGGTAGGTTTGTTTGCCGTAAGAGTGCCTAATTTCGGCCTGTAAGAAAAGTAGCTTGTTGCGCGCTCTTGTGGTTCCAACATAGAGTAGCCTTCGCTCTTCTTCGATATCTGCCTCACTATCGAGGGATTTTGCGCTTGGTAAGATGCCTTCTTCGAGGCCAGCGAGAAATACTGTGTCGAATTCTAGTCCTTTGGCCGCATGTAGTGTCATTAGTTGTAGGCAATCTTGTTCGTCAGCACCCTTTTTTTTGTGCTCTTGAACGAGGGCAACTTCTTGTAAGAATTGTTCAATTGAGAATTGTTCAATCGGGGATTGGGCAATCGGGGATTGTTCAATTGAGAATTGGGCAGTCGGGGATTGTTCAATCGGGGATTGCTCTTCAAAGTAGCGTGCCGCGTTTATGAGTTCTTGAATATTTTCTATGCGTGCTTCAGCATCCTGTGGTTCATATTCATTCTTCAAAAAATTGAAGTAGCCACTTGCATGGGCAATTTTTTCAATTGCCTGTGAAGTGAGTGTTTCAGGTGAAAGTTTTGTAAAAATTGAAAGGAATTCATTAAGGTTTTGTGCTTGTTGCGGTTTTATTTTGTGTTCTTGTATGAAGTTTTTTGCAACATCTTGGTACGTATAAAATGGTTGAGTGTTCCACTCTTGTACAAACATTTCAACAAATTTGCTGCCAAGACGACGTGGTGGGCAATTGATAACACGTTGAAATGCAACGCGATCATATGGATTCACCAGTAAGCGTAGATACGTGAGCATATCTTTAATTTCTTTGCGTTCATAAAATTGGATGCCGCCAATGATTTTGTATGGTATCGATTGTTTTAGTAGCGCTTCTTCAATTAAGCGTGACTGAAAGTGGGTACGATAAAGTACTGCAGCACTGTGCAACATTTTTTGTTGCTGTAGTAATTTTGCGCCTTGAGCGATGATGTCTGCTTCTTGAAATCCTGACATGCAATTAATATGTGCAACGCAGTTTGTGCCTGTACGCGTTGACCATAAATTTTTTGGATGGCGATTTTTGTTGTGTTTAATAATGCTATTTGCTGCATCAAGAATTGGCTTTGCTGATCGGTAATTTTGTTCAATTTTGATACGTTTTGTTTTCGGAAATGTTTTGTGAAAGTTAACAATGTTTTCAACCGTTGCACCACGCCACGAATAAATTGATTGATCTTCGTCTCCGACGGCGCAGAGTGACTCGGCAACAAGTTTTTTGCCGCGCAATGACATTTCTTTGAGCAGTGTATGCTGAACTATGCTTGTATCTTGATATTCATCAACGAGAATATGGCGCACAGTTTTTTGAAAATGTTCTTTAAATTTTTTGTTTTTGAAAAGATCGAGTGCTTTAATTAAAAGGTCGTCAAAGTCTAAACAATTGCTTAACGTTTTTTCGTGTTCGTAGAGTGTGTAAAGGTTTTTCATCAGTGGATCGATGTGTGCATCATCATTTTCCATAAATAGACTATTCTTGATAGCCGAAAGTGCATAGACAGCTTGACGAGGAATAATTTTTTTCGGGCAATTCCGTTCAATGATTTTTTTTATGAGCAGCAATTGATCCCCTGCATCCATAATCGAGAAATTTTTTAGATTAAGGAGTGATCGATTTTCGCGCAGTAGTCGCAAACAGTATGAGTGAAAGGTTCCGATAAAAGGAAGGTTTATCTGGAGTTTATTCTGCTCTTCGAAAGGATTCCAGTTTTCGCTATCCTTCGACTCCCGCTCAGGATGAGCGACTTTTGCTTTTTGTTCTTTGTTGGATTCTTTAAAATTATTGAGCGATTTTTTCGAGGCATCATCACGGGAAACAGAGTGAGGCCATTTATCCTGATAAGCAGGGTGAGGATGTCCATCTTGATAAACAGAACAAGACCGTTCATCCTGAGCGGGAGTCGAAGGGTGATGTTCCAAAAACTTCTTTACTCGCTCCAACATTTCCTTAGCAGCTTTATTGGTAAATGTAAGGGCGACAATTTCGTGAGGTTGAACCTGTTGTTTGATGAGTAAGTATGCAATGCGAGAGGTGATGACGCGTGTTTTTCCTGATCCTGCCCCTGCAATAACTAATAATGAGCCTTTGGGCTCTATCACGGCTTTGCGTTGCTCATCATTAAGTTCTTGTTGAATAAATGTTTCTACGTTCATGCATGATCCCTCTAGTTTTCAGGATTTTAGTTTAACAAGAATGCATGAAATAAGAAACAATGCGAATCTTATTGCTTGTTGTGCCAATCGTCTAGAAAATCAATAAGTGGCTTGATAACATCTTTGTTTGTTGCTGAGATAAGTACGTGCGGTTTGTATGGACTAATTAAGGTATCCAGCTTGTCCCGTTGCTCGTCTGTTAGTTTGTCTATTTTATTGAATACGTAAACTATTGGTTTTTCAACTTCAAGTTCATCAAGAATGTTTTGTACAACATTGACGTGTGCCTGCCAGTCGGTGTCTGATGCATCAATGACTTCGAGTAACAGGTCTGCGTACTGTAATTCTGAGAGTGTTGATTTAAATGCTTCTACAAGTTTGTGTGGTAGATATTGAATGAAGCCGACCGTATCAGACAATATTCCAACCTTTTGTTTGTTGACGTAAAGTTCACGTGTTGTGGTATCAAGGGTGGCAAAAAGTTTGTCTTCGGCTAGTACGCCAGCTTTGGTTAGTGTATTTAAAATTGTTGATTTTCCTGCGTTAGTATAGCCGATCAGACAGATTTGCGGGACACCGGTAGCCATACGTCGTTTGCGCTGCGTTTCACGAGTAACTTGTAGTTGTTCGAGTCTTTTTTTAAGTCCTTTGATGTGAGAGTTAATATAGCGCAATTCTTTTTCTTTTAATGTTTCTCCGGCTCCACCTTTAACGCCAATGCCACCACGCTGTTGTGCGAGATGAATTCCTTTGCCTGTTAAACGTGTTTTCTCATGTTCAAGAGATGCGATTTCAACTTGCATCTTACCTTCGGCTGTATGAGCAGATTTTAGAAAAATATCAAGTATAAGATCAGTTCTATCAAAGACACTGCAGTTTAAGTAATTTTCTAGATTGCGTGATTGGCGTGACGTGATAGGCTCTGAAAGATATATTTCTTCAATGCGGTCCTGTTCAGGATGGACCTGCTTAGGCGTTACCTGTTCAGGCGTTACCTGCTCAGGCGTTACCTGTTCAGGCGTTACCTGTTCAGGCGTTGTCTTCTCAGGTGTTACCTGTTCAGGCGTTACCTGTT
>CAZJVC010000007.1:17356-23775 GCA_964549515.1 uncultured Pseudomonadota bacterium
GTTACCTGTTCAGGCGTTACCTGTTTACAAATTTTATCAATTTCTTCAAGTTTTCCAGGTGTTATGAATGTCTTTGGATTGATATTCCTTAATTTGATATATCGTTCTTCATCATATTCAACGCCGCTGGTTTTAAGAAGATTGCGAAACTCTTCGTAATGTGCTTCAATGTTTTTTGTTTTATTGTACGGTGCTTGAATGCCGATAATTAATGTCTTAGGGTGTGGCGTCGTTTTGATATTTTGCGGTTTTGCCATAAGGTTTTAAGTTCCTTTCATTTTATTACTTAAGTTTATCAAAGTATTGATGAAACGAGAATTTTTATCGGTTTTTTTATACTTTTTCATTTTAACGATAATCGTTTTAACGATAATCGTTTGAACGATCATCGTTAACCTGATATAATAATAACAGAGGCTAAATAAGGATTTATACACTATGTTTGATTTTTTGTCTGATAAATTTTCATCAATTTTTTCACGGATGGTTGGTACTCATAAGCTTACCGAGCAAAATGTTGAAGAGGCTGTGCAAAAAGTACAGGACTCTCTGTTGGAGGCTGATGTTCCGTACGATATCGTGCAACAATTTGTTAAAGAGGTTAAGGAAGAGGCTGTTGGTGAAAAGGTTTTAAAGTCCCTTGACCCGACAGAACAATTTATAAAGGTTATTTACGATCGATTAGTAAAGTTTCTATCTGCAGCGGGTAAAGAGTCCTCCTTTGAATTGCCTGCGCGGGCAACGGTTCTAGTGATGGGTTTGCAGGGGTCTGGTAAGACAACAAGTGTCGCCAAACTTGCACATTTTCTTAAGAAAAAAGGCAAAAAAAATAAGATTTTATTGGCGTCAGTTGATTTTTATCGACCAGCGGCGGTTGAGCAGCTTGAGATATTAGCAAAGCAAGTAGGCGTTGATTTTTATCGTGCAATTTCTACGCATCCCGTTGAAGCTGCGCGTGAAATTGTGCAAACATTTCGCAATGGTGATTATGACCTTCTGATGCTTGATACTGCTGGACGTTTGCATATTGATAATAAGATGTTGCAAGAGTTAAAGGATTTAGATGGGATAGTCCAGCCATCGAAAAAAATGTTAGTGCTTGACTCTATGACGGGTCAAGAGTCGCTAAATGTTGCGAAATCATTCGATCAAGCGGTTGGCTTTGATGGTGCATTATTAACAAAAACTGATAGTGATGCGCGTGCAGGGTCTTCTTTTGCTTTTGCGTATGCCTTGAAAAAGCCAATTTTATTTGTTGGTACTGGCGAAAAAGTGGATGAGCTCGCTCAGTTTTATCCTGATCGTGCCGCTAAGCGTATTCTTGGAATGGGTGATATTGAGAGTTTACTTGATCGGGCAAATGAGCATATTAAACAAGAAGAGCAAGATGCTGCGGCAAAAGCATTTATGAGTGGAGATTTTTCACTTGATGATTTTGCAAAACAGATGGATATGATGTCTCGTCTTGGTTCGTTGTCGTCTGTTATGAAGTTTTTGCCAGGGATGGGTGGTCTTTCTGGTCAATTGAGTACAGACAAGATTGCTCAAGGTGAACAGGAAATGAAGAGGTTTCGGGTGATTATTAATTCAATGACGCGTGACGAGCGACGTTTTCCGCATTTAATCAATAAATCGCGTATTGCTCGTATTGCAAAAGGCGCGGGTGTAACTCGGGCAGATGTACAAGCATTGCTTAATAAATTTGAACAAAGTAAACAATTTGTTAAACTTTTAAAGAAGAACAGGTCTTTTGGAAGTTTTTTAAAATAGTATTGAGGAGTTTCATGGCCGTTAGATTAAGACTAGCAAGGATTGGCAAAAAGCATGCGCCCACTTTTCGTGTGGTAGCAATTGATTCACGTAAAAGTAGAGATAGTGACTATCTCGAAAATCTTGGTACCTACAACCCGCAAACAGGTGAATATGTACAGTTTCATATTGATCGTTTTGAAGCTTGGTTGGAAAAGGGTGCCTTGCCAACGGATTCAGTTAAAAAATTGTATCGTCGATTCAAAAAAGGCGTGCAATCAAAAGCTAAGCCTGATTCTCAAGTAGAAACGCCGGCTCCTAAAAAAGCTGACGAGCCTATATCTGAGAAAGCAGAAGTTAAAAAAGAGGCAGCCCCTGCCAAGGCAGCCCCTGCCAAGGCAGCTCCTGCTAAAGAAGCAACAACTGATGAAGTAAAAGCTGAACTTAAAAAAGAAGCAAAATAAACTTTTGTTTTTACAAAATTAAACTCACTCGATTTTTTTGTCGGGTGAGTTTTTCTTAGTTTTGGTTTAGTGTGGCAAAGAAAAGGTTTTTTATGGATATTTCTATTTTAACGTTATTTCCAGATTTATATAAACCATTTTTAGATGAAAGTTTGATTGGTCGTGCACAAGAAAAGGGCCTTTTTAAAGCGCGCGTAACCGATCTTTTTTCTTTGTGTGCACCACGCAAGCGTGTTGATGCCCCGACCTTTGGTCCAGGTGCAGGGATGCTTATTAAGCCTGAAATTGTACAAAAAGCGATTGAAGCACAAGAGCAACAATGTGGCAAAGCATATAAAATTTTCTTTTCACCGCATGGTACAAAATTAAATCAATATCATGTTCGGCGGTTAGCAACCATTTTTCAAGAAAAAAAGCATGTCATGTTACTTCCTGCGCGATATGAAGGAATGGATGCACGTGTTGAAGAGCATTATGCTGATGAAATAATTTCTATCGGTGACTATGTGTTAATGGGTGGCGATTTGCCAGCAATGGTTCTTCTTGAGGGAGTATTGCGTTATATGCCTGGTGTTGTTGGAAAAGATGAGTCGGTTTTATGTGATTCTTTTTCAGGGTCTCTTGTTGATTATCCTGAATATACTGAGCCTGTTGAGTGGAATGGAGTGAGAGTTCCAGATGTTGTTCGTTCAGGAAATCATAAAAAAATTGAAGAATGGCGCGAAGAACAAGCGTTAGAGCGTACGGTGTTTCATCATTTTGATTGGTTGCGTAGTTTTGAGCTTGATAAGCGACTCAAGAAAAAAGCATATAATACGATACCATCCCACTATATTGCATTAATGCATGATCAAGTTGTGTTGAAGGATAAGCGTGTTGGTACCAGTTCAGTAACGTCTCTTGATGTTCATGATATTGCGCGTTCAGCTGCGACGTATGGTTTGAAAAAGTATTTTGTTGTAACACCGCTTAAAGATCAGAAAAAAATTGTTCAAACGATTCTCGATTTTTGGGAAACAGAAGGCAAGAAGTACAATATTCATCGGCATCAGGCTGTTCAGCTCGTAAAACTGCACGAAACCTTTGAGGAAGTTATTCAAGAAATTGAAAAAGAAACAGGAAAGAAACCTCTTGTTATTGCAACTTCAGCCAAACATCATGAAGATATTTCGACGATAACCTATCATGATCAAGAGTTAGTATGGAAAGAAGGGCGACCGGTTCTCTTTTTGCTGGGGACTGCATTTGGTTTGTCAGAGCCTCTTGTTAAGCGGTGTGATTATGTGTTGAAGCCTATAGAAGGTTTCGTAGAGTTTAATCACCTCTCCGTTCGATCGGCTGCTGCAATTATTTTTGATCGGTGGCTTGGAATTAATATCAAGCGACACGGTGGTGCATCATGAGATATATTTGGCAGAAGGCCATTTTTTAGGTATTATTAAAGAGAATAATTATTACGCGTAGAAATTCTCTTCTTATTTATAAAGGTTTAAGGATTATGATAGCGCAAAAGTTAACTAGCGAGACTATTCTAAATTTGGGGGTTACTGAACGTGATTTTCCCCAGTTCAAGATTGGTGATACTATCGAAGTTCATCAGTATGTCACAGAAGGAAACAAAGAACGTGTCCAGATTTTAAAGTGCGATGTAATTGCCAAGCACAACAAGGGTGCTTCTAGTACTTTTACAGTTCGTAAAATTGGTGCACATAGCGTTGCTGTGGAACGTATTTTTCCATATTACTCACCAATAATCAAAGAGATTAAGGTTGTTCGTCATGGTAAAGCTCGTCGTGCAAAGGCATATTATGTGCGAGATCGTTTAGGTAAATCAGCTCGATTTAAAGAAAAGTTAATGACGAGGAAGCAACGTGATGAAGCTGTAGCGTCACGTAAAAAAATGAAGGCTGAGAAAGCTGAAGTGAAGAAAGAAGAGGCGCAAGAAAAAGCATAATGAAGCGATTTGGGATTATACTCTTCAGGCGTTGTCTGTTTAGGAGTGGCCTGTTTCTTATTGTTTTTTTGTCCTTTTTTTTAGGTGCGTGCATCAAGTCTCCACGGGTAAAGCACATGATCGATGTGCACGAGTGTGAGGCGCGACTTTCGGATATCGCAATACCGATTAAGCGTGTGCCGATTAAAAAGTTGCTTTCTGAGTACAGTTATGCTTATACAACGGCCGAATCAATTGAATGGTTGATTGATTTCTATCAACGAGAAATGGAACGTCTAGGTTGGGAGCTGAATGGGAAAATTGATGGACAGGATTATCCTGGAAATGAAGTAACCTTAGTTTTCAATAAGCCGCACAAATTAACTGTCGTTTCAATTCGACAGAATGGACGGAAAAAGAGCGTGCATATCGCGATTATTCAAAAAAAATAAAACAGGCTCAGCCTGAAAAGCCCCGCATTTAAGCGGGGCTTTTGTTTTGTTTGCTAAATTAGGAATACACTTCTTGGTAATCATTTATGTTTTCTGGTGAGATCTCTTTGCTTGTTGCGGTATTTATGAAGATAAGATCTTTTTTATTATAGTTGTCAATTTGATCTAAAGGTATTATTTTCTTTGTGTTTCTCTTAATTGTGCACGAAGCTCTATGTTTTCTTCACGAGCCATTTCTAGCTGGTAATTGATGAGGTCCATTTGCAGTGTAAGATTGTTAAGTTGTTGCATCATAAGCGGGTCGGTTTGCGGTGTTGTTTTTTCGGCCTTTTTTTCTATGATGATCGTTTCTGGTTGACGTGGTCTGCTTGCAACTGCTGCAGTTACTAGGCCGAGGCCTAACACACCAGCGCCTAAACCCCAGCCACCGCCGCCTCCACAGCAACCGTATCCATATATACTATTAAAACTAAGTGGCGCGAGTAAGAGTGCCAGTAAAATATATTTTTTCATTTTCTTCTCCTTTTTTATTTTCTTTGTGTTTCTCTTAATTGTGCACGTAGGTTTCTATTTTCTTCACGAACTATTTCTAGCTGGTAATTGATGCGCTCCATTTGCAGTGTAAGATTGTTAAGTTGTTGCATCATAAGCGGGTCGGTTTGCGGTGTTGTTTTTTCGGCCTCTTTTTCTATGATGATCGTTTTTGGTTGTTGTGAAGCAGCGGCATCGGTGATTAATCCAGCAGTGGTAAGTGCTGCAGGTCCCCAATAGCCATCATGTTCTCTTCTCCAACCTCTATTATATCCATAGTGACGACCGTGCCGTCTACTTCCCCAGCCATAGCCGGGTTCTGCTTTGACTGTGTTAAACATACATGGAATTAAAAGTGATAATAATAAATACTTTTTCATTTTCCTCTCCTTTTTTATTTTATTACCCATCCTTCATATAGGGACTGTGGCTCTTCTGTTACTTCCGGCGTTATGTCTTCGCGGTCAAAGTCCCAAAATGGCCATGCTGCTTGATCAGTAGACTTGTGGGGTGTTACAAGATGGTGATTTCTCAATTTTGTATATAATGCGTAATCGTATTCCGGTACATATGCGTGTACAAATGCCATGTGAAGGATTGTGATTATGCAAATATACTTCTTCATGATGTTGTTTCGTTTGTTTTGTAAATTTCCTGTATAACTTCTTCTTCCTCTTGGGGCACCAGCTTTTGTTTTTTTGTTAAGGCTTTATTTTTTTTCGCTGCGACTTTTTTCTCTTTTTTTTCCTTTTTTGCCCGTTTCTTTTCTGCTTTTTTATTATTTCTTCTGTCTTCGTAAACTGAGTAGCCAGCAACTCCGACGACGATATCGCCTGCATCTTTAATAGCTGCTTCTACTGCACCAATTATAGGAACACGATTTTGGCCTTCGTGAGTTGAAGCACCAAAGAATCCTGCAGGTATATCTACAACAGCTTCACATGCAGCCATTACCGATCCGATAATTGGCGGTCGTGGTTCTGTATTTTTTAAACATAAGCAGATGATGCTCAATATTAGTATTTGTTTTTTCATAATGGTCTCCTTAAATTAACCATCCAAAATTTATTTCTGGGTATGGGGCAACCGAGGTGCCAAAGCATGATCCATAATATTCTGGGCCATAGTTGTATGCTGGATACCAGTACCATGGACTTACACCATGCGGCCCTCTATATATGGCGCGACGCCCACAGCCAGGACAATGATGACGATGTATATGCCTATAACTAGCCGCATATGTAGTTGCAATGAAGCTCATGGCAATAAGAAATAAAGTAAGATTCTTCA
>CAZJVC010000008.1:0-23075 GCA_964549515.1 uncultured Pseudomonadota bacterium
AACCCCACCAGGACATGTTTCCCCCACTTCCACAGTGTGGTTAACCTTCTAATAAATAAATAAGGGAAAGACGTTATGCCTCTCCCTTATTTTACACTAAAAACTTCTATTTTACCGCAGCTTTTAATTCTTCAACTTTATTTATTTTTTCCCACGTAAAATCTTTATCTTCACGACCAAAGTGACCGTAAGCTGCAGTTTTTGCATAAATTGGTCGTTTTAGATCAAGATATTCGATAAGCTCGGAAGGTTTCAATGGAAAAACAATACGAATTGCTTTTTCAATTTTATCTTCTGCAACTTTTGCAGTACCAAAACAATTCACATACACCGATACCGGCTCAGCTACACCAATTGAGTATGCAAGCTGTAACTCACATTTATCAGCCAAACCTGCAGCGACAATATTTTTAGCAATATGACGAGCCATATATGCAGCTGAACGGTCAACTTTTGACGGATCTTTTCCAGAAAAACAACCGCCACCATGACGTCCCATGCCACCATAAGTATCAACAATAATTTTACGACCAGTTAATCCCGCATCAGCGTCAGGACCACCTTTTACAAAAAGACCTGTAGGATTTATGTAATATTTTGTTTCAGCAGTAAGATCTGCCCCACAAACCGGTTTTATAACATGTTCAATAATTGCTTTTTCAATATCATCATGGCTTATCGATGGGTCATGTTGCGTTGAAATAACAACTGCTGTTAATTCTTTTGGCTGACCATCAACATATCTAACCGTTACTTGAGACTTGCCATCAGGACGGACCCAAGGCAAAATACCTTTTTTGCGAACCTCTGCTAAACGCATTGCCAATTTATGAGCAACAATAATAGGTTTTGGCATCAACTCTTTAGTCTCATTAGATGCGTAACCAAACATTAATCCTTGATCACCAGCACCTTGTAAGCGATCTGTACGTATATCAACACCTTGCGCAATGTCAGCAGATTGTTTTGTCATTAATGTTAAAACTTTACATGAATCACATGAAATACCATAATCACTTTTGGTATATCCAATGTCACGCAATGTTTCACGCACAATATTTTCAAAATTTACATCGGCACTTGTAGTAATTTCGCCATAAACAACAACACTTCCTTTGGCTGATGTTTCACAGGCTACACGCGAGTTTTTATCTTGACTTAAACATTCATCAAGAACACGGTCAGATATTTGATCACACACCTTATCTGGATGTCCTTCTGTTACAGATTCAGATGTAAACAAAAATTCTCGGCTCTTACTATGCATAACACCTACCATTAATAAACTCAGCGCAAAAAACTTCCTGCTCATTACATATATCCTAAAATTTTTTTGGATTGAACTAATTGACGATAGTTTACTCAATAATAACTTTTTTTCAAGAAACAACTAAAACACATTTTTGATTAATTAAAAAAAACAATTTACTTTTCATGCCAATTTTTGCAACTATAAAATAAACGGGGGTTTTATAATGAAAAAAATTCTACTTGTGCTCTTATTTTTGATAGGTACGCTCAATAGTAAACCGAAGCTTACGGTTGTCATTGTAATTGATCAATTTGCTGCTAATTATCTCAAAAAGCTTGATCCTTACTTAAGTCACGGAATTCATCGTTTAGTAAAAAACGGTATTGTTTATACGAACGCACACCTTCCACACGGCGTTACATCAACCGCCGTAGGTCATGCAAGCCTTGGCACAGGGTCCCTTCCAAAAGATCATGGGATTGTCAGCAATGGATGGTATGACACACAGAACAAGTTCGTTAAAATAAGTGACGACAAAGCTGCTAAGTATCTTGCTATTCCCACACTTAACGTACCATTCAGGAACCAAAACCCAAACAATAAAACATTCGCTGCATCACTCAAGGGTCACGCCGCTACTGGAATGGCAGGCAAAAAAACTCCTATGGTCTGGCTAAACGAAGATACGCTGGTAGCAAAAAATGAAACTAGTGAGATCTCCTCTCTTTTAAAGAAATTCAATAATTCACCCATTTTAAAACAACACCAAACATCATGGGAACCTGCCTATAACGATGATGCATACTATAGCTTTCCTGAGATAAATAATTATAAATACACACGTTCTAAAAGTTTTTTTGATGCCCATGCTCACGAAGGAACTGGTCAATCTCGCGTAAAATTTTTGAATGTGCTTAACAAATTGCCTGAAACAAATAAATTGCTTCTTGACTTAGCCGAAGAATACATCAAAAAACAATATCCAACCTTGAATGATGGATCAATGCTTGTATGGGTAAGTTTAAGCAGCCTCGATAAAATTGGCCATATCTTTGGACCACAAAGCAAAGAAGCCATCGATACTGTTTATCATATTGATAAATATCTGGGCTCATTTATGGACAACATTGCAAAAATCGTACCACCATCCCAAACACTCTATGCTTTAACAGCAGATCATGGCGTTATGCCAATTCCCGAACTTGTACAAAAACAACATCCTCAAGCCGGACGCATTACTCCAGCAAGCATCATCAACCGCACAAACAAGATAATATACAATGAATTCAAAATAGACACCATCGTCACGGGATACAAAAAATCTTTCCTGTATCTTGATAAAAATCAACTAAAAAAGCTTAGCCCCTTCACCAAAAATGAATTGCTCAACCGAATTATAGCCATAATTAAGAACATACCTGGCATAAAAAATGTGTACACAGCTGAAAAAATAAAAAAAATGAAGGCACCAATAGGAAACGCGGAATGGTTCTTTAAAAACAATCTTTTCAGCAACCGAAGTGGTGATTTGATAATAATACCAGAACTATACTTTCTTATAACAAGCCGCAGTGCAGGAACAGGACATCAAGCACCATATCCATACAACACACATGTTCCATTAATTTTGCATCAGCCACAACACCATGAAAATGAAACAGTAACGAAGCGAGTTTGGATGCCACAAATCACACGCACACTCGCCCAAATCTTAAAGATACCACCATCATCAGAGTACATGCTTAAAGCGTTACCTGCCACACAAAATTTATAGAAGCGCCTTTAAAACAAGCTGGCTCCATGTTTCATATTTGCTTAAATCCTTTATTGACTCAAGCGAAATCATTTCACCAGATTTAAGTTCAGACTTGACCTTGATATTAGATGTTGAACCTTTAAGCAGAAAAACAAACCCTAAGTGAACTTCACCCACGCTATTTGAATCATCATTTACAATACCAAGAGGCTCAAATTCAAACTTATCATTATAGACAACCTCTTCATTAAATTCACGCCGTGCCCAATCAAAGATCGTCGTTCCTAAAAGATCTTCTTTGCGAATGTGTCCACCAATGCCAACACTCAACTTGCTCGCTAAACGCTTTTCTGAAGCTGTATCTTTGCGTTGCATAACAAAAACTTTGTCATTATTCATAAACACTAAATAAGGAATAATTTGTTTATACCGAGGATCACTCTCCATCAATGAACGTGAATTAAATTGTCCATAATGTTCAATTGCCCACAAATACCAATCATAATTTAACTGCTTCAGCCCGTACCATGAACTATCATGTTGAAAAATAAGCTCACGTTTGACAACTAAAATCTCTTCATCATGCATCATTGGCATTGTTTCCGGTGAAAGTTGTTTCTGCATTACAAGCTCCCAAAAAATTAATCTTCATTTTAATTATCTTAAAAAAAGATACATGACTTATATAGTGAGCGCAACCCCTTTAAACTACTATAAAACGAGAAAAGGCCCTGCAAAAGCAAGGCCTTAACTGTCCACTTCTCCTGATTCCATCGCACTGCTTAGTCAAGAACAAGATGAAAACACATTAAGATGAATTACAAAAAATAACAAGTATTTTTTTATAAGTCGTAAAAATTTAATTAAAAAACAGGATTATCCTGGATAAGAAAAAAACCGAATCATATTTTCATTCACTCGGTGTAATTTTAGTCTAACTACTGTATACTTACATAATAATCGTCATTTTCAAATCTTTAGGAGACACTAAAAATGAACAGGCCTCGCCTGAAACGGTTTTCCCTTTCACAAATTTGGATTATTGGCCTAGCTATTTTTTCTATGCTTTTCGGAGCCGGTAACATTATGCTTGCAATCAATGTTGGCATGCGCAGCGGACAACATTTCTGGTGGGCGATTACTGGTTTTATTCTAACTTCTGTCCTCATGCCTATTGCAGGATTAGTTTCAGTTGTAGAGTTCAACGGCAGTTATAACAAATTTTTTAATCGTATCGGCAAAATTCCTGGCCAACTGCTAGTGTTTTTAATCATGCTTATTATTGGCCCGCTGAATGTCATCCCACGCATTATTACTCTATCACATACCCTGTTCGAACGATTTTTGCCAGCCAATTCACTAGGATATTTTACTATTGCTTTTCTTTTGCTAACATTCCTTGCAACAATACGCGAAAGCAAAGTTATCGAACTTTTAGGTAAAATAATTAGTCCAACACTCATTATTTCATTAATCGTTATTATTTCTGTTGGATTGTATATAACTGGCCATCACATTCCAGTAGCCGAGACCACATGGAATATCTTCTTGCGCGAAAGCAAGTACGGCTTTGTTACTTTCGATCTTTTTGGTACAATATTTTTCGGTTCTATTGTTATTAGCCTTTTAAAAGCTACCGAAAAAAACAGTGTTATCCTGAAGAATGCTCCACAAAAAAATATTACGCTCACAGCATTGTACAGCGGACTTCTTGGAAGCGCCATCTTAGGCATTATCTATCTTGGCCTCGCACTTGTCGGCAATCTACAAAGTTATGGCCTTACGCACACAAATGAAGGCGAACTACTTCGCGAATTAGCAATCCGCATTCTTGGCCATTGGGGTATGTGTTTTATGGGTGTAGCAGTGTTGATGGCCTGTTTTTCGACAGCAATTGCACTCATGGTTGTGGTAAGTGAATATATTCAGAAAAGTGTGTCAAAAAACAAATTAAGTTATGTTCAATCTCTCACACTTGTACATATCGCGGCATACTTTCCTTCAACTATGGGGCTCTCAATCGCACTTAAACTTTCAATTGGCCCCATTGCAAGCATCATATATCCTGTTGTAATGACAATCACGGCATGCAATTTGGCATATCAATTTTATGGGTTCAAGCCAATAAAAATTCCAACTCTGATTTCTGCAATTCTTTCAACTATGCTATATTTAATCTTGTAATTTTTTTGAATATTCTTAGGACAGAATTATGAAGTATGAGCCACATATAATAGAAAAAAAATGGCAAAATCAGTGGGAAAAACAGCCTGATGCTGCTACTAAACCTGAAGAAAAAAATAAAAAGTTTTATTGCTTAGACATGTTTCCCTATCCATCTGGAACAGGCTTACATGTTGGCCATTGGCGCAGCTATGTTCTTTCTGATATATATGCACGCATAAAATGGCTTGAAGGATACAATGTTCTTCATCCTATGGGTTGGGACGCCTTTGGGCTTCCAGCAGAAAATGCTGCTATCAAACTTGGATTACATCCAAAAGAAACCACCAAGCAAAACATTGCAAACTTCAAACGTCAACTTAAAGAGATTGGCGGCTTGTATGACTGGAAAAAAGAAATAAATACTACTGACCCTGACTACTATAAATGGACGCAGTGGATCTTTTTACAAATGTACAAAGCAGGACTGGCATACCGCGAAAATAAACCAATCAATTGGTGCCCGTCATGCAAAACAGGTTTAGCTAATGAAGAAGTTGTTGATGGTAAATGTGAACGCTGCGAAACTACTGTTACTCAAAAACAAATTCCACAATGGATGCTCCGTATAACTGACTATGCAGAAAAACTATTAGAAGGCTTAGATAAGCTCAATTGGCCAGAAAAAGTTAAACTGATGCAACGCAACTGGATCGGCAAAAGTTGCGGCACAAAAATTGTTTTTAAAGCCAAAGATCATCATGGCAATGAAATTGATTTGCCGGTTTTTACCACACGCCCAGACACTATTTTTGGCGCTACATATTTAGTCCTAGCACCTGAATTAAAACGCGTTTTAGACATCGTCACACCAGAACAATTTGATGCCGTACGAACGTACCGTGAAAAGGTACAAAAAATGTCTACCTTCGAACGTCAACTGGACAAAGAAAAAGACGGCGTTTTTACTGGCGCGTATGCAACATGCCAAATAAGTGGACGCAAACTTCCTGTATATATCGCAAGCTATATTTTACCAAACTACGGAACCGGAATGGTTATGGCCGTCCCTGCACACGATGAACGGGACTTTCAATTTGCAAAAAAACATAATCTGCCAATTATCCAGGTTGTTGATTCGTCAATTACCGCGTCACAGAATACTGCAGCTCAAGATAAAGCAAATAGGCAATCCTGCCAGCAATCTTTTAGCCCGGTCCAACCCGTCTCTGCTACAAGCTTCGAAACGGACAGGAATGATACTGGTTTGACCGAAGCCTATCTTGAAGATGGAGTTTTAATTAACAGTGATTTTCTTTCTGGGCTTGATGCAAAAACAGACGGCATCGAAAAAATTTCTGACTATATTGAAGAAAAAGGTATTGGCAAACGTGAAGTTCAATATAAATTGCGTGACTGGATTTTTTCACGACAACGATATTGGGGCGAACCAATTCCATTAGTTCACTGTCCAGAATGTGGAATCGTTCCTGTGCCAGAAAACCAATTACCTGTTCTTCTACCAAAAGTTGAAAAATATGAACCAACCGGCACCGGAGAATCGCCATTAGCAGCAATTGAAGAATGGGTTAATACAACATGTCCAAAATGTGGTGGGCCAGCAAAGCGTGAGACAAATACTATGCCGCAATGGGCTGGTTCATGTTGGTACTTCTTACGATATCCAAATCCAAATTTAAAAGACAAACCATGGACATTGAAAGAAATGTCACATTGGCTTCCGGTTGATTTATATGTCGGCGGCATTGAACATGCAATTTTACATCTGCTTTATGCACGTTTTTACATAAAAGTTTTAGCTGATCTAGGCTTTTTACCATTCGATGAACCATTTAAAAACCTTTTCAATCAAGGAATGGTTCTGAAATTTTCAGAAAAATCTGGGCAAGTTGAAAAAATGTCAAAATCAAAAGGTAATGTTGTCAATCCAGATGATATTATTGCACAATACGGATCAGACATTCTTCGTTTGTACATTATGTTTGTAGGACCACCAGAACTTGATTGCGAATGGCAAAATAACGGGCTTGAAGGCATAAAACGTTTCTTAAATAAACTTTGGAACTATCTAACCGATCCAAAAAATATCTTATCAAATGATCAACAAGAAAAACATTCTGTTTCACAACGAGTGAATGTATTTTTGAAAGAATACCAAGAACGATTGCAAAACTTTAAACCGAACACGGCTATTTCTGCATTAATGGAATTTACAAATGATGTACTTGCAAATAATATGCAACTCAATAAAAGCAAGCTTAGCCTGAAAAGTGTCGAAGACATTCTCGTTTCACTTTCCGTTCTTGCACCGCACATGGCAAGTGAACTTCTTGAGAAACTTCTGCATAAAAAACTTGCTGACTGTTCGTGGCCAACATACGATAAAGCAATAATAGCAGAACAACCAGTAACTATCGCTATTCAAGTTAATGGAAAAACACGCAGCACAATTGAATTACCAAAAGATTCAGATCAGGCTGTCGTAAAAGAAAAAGCACAACAAAAAGTGGCAAAATGGCTCGAAAATAAAAGGATCATTAAAACAATCATTGTGCCAAATAGATTGATTAGTTTCGTTACAAACAATCTTCCAGCTTGACCGCCAGCATCCTGTTGGACCGGGTTGTAATATCGAAGAATAAAGCAAACAAAAAAGGCGTAGTATGAAAATATTTATCGATAGTGCAAACATAGAAAAAATAAAAAAACTTGCAGAAATAGGCATCATTGACGGTGTAACAACTAATCCAACTCATTTATCTAAAGAAGGCGGTTCACCAACAGAACTCATCAAAGAACTTACGCAAATTATACCTGGCGACATTAGCGTTGAAGTAACTGAAAAAAATCCGGAAAAGGTCTATAAACAAGCTCGTGAAATTGCTAACATTGCACAAAACATTGCTGTAAAAATTCCATGTCACGCAGATTATTATCCTATCATTAAAAAACTTGTCGCCGAAGGCATACAAATTAATGTCACACTTGTATTCTCATTGATGCAAGCGTTGTACATGTGCAAACTAGGCGTTAAATATATTTCTCCATTTATCGGCCGCCTTGATGACAACGGCCTTGACGGAATTGAATTAGTCTTTCATATTCGCCATATGATGGATCAATACAAATACAAAACACAGATTATTGCATCTTCAATTCGCTCAACGGAAAAATTTCAAGAATCCATTCTTGCAGGAGCGGATGTCGCAACTGTACCCGTAGAAATTTTTGAAAAATCACTAGAACACCCACTGACCGAACAAGGAATGGAAAGATTTTTGCAAGATTGGCAAAAACTCGGCATAAAACAATTTCCATAAAATAAAAAGGACCCGAACAAGATAAGCTTGTTCGGGTCCTTTTTATTTTATTAAAAACTAATTAAATTGAAATGCCAACTTTAAACCATACTGCCAAACGACTCAACGCTGTATTGTCCCAGGCAACTTCATATGAAGCGCCGCCATTAACAAATACAGGGAACTCGCATTCACGCCACTCATATCCAAGCGATCCATAGAATGTTTGTGAAATAGTGCCTGGATGCGCACCTGAATCTGGGTCTAAATCATCAATCGTAAGTGGCACATAGGCATTTGTGTCATTTGGTGCAGATGTATTAACAACTTTATCAACAACATTTTGATTAAGTTTAAAAATAGGAGAATTAATTGTTGCAAAGCTATTTGTATACAGAACCGCAGAGTCAGTAGCGGTTGCATCATTATAATAGTTTGAAATAGCTGGTAAACCTATGCCACTCTTCATTGGCTGAGAGAAGAAAATTTCTTCAGCCTTACGAGCATAAACGTTATAACCAACCTCACCAACAAATCCACCGTGCATATAATTAAAGCCAACATTAAAGTCAAAACTGAAGTGAGGTTTAACTTTAACACACAAAGTACTGTAATTAATCAAGTAATCAAAATAGCTTTCAGCGTCTACAACATCTACAGCTACACCACTATTGTCATTCTTCCAAACATTCATATAACGACTCCATGGCTTACCACGTAAATCCATAGAACGATACTGTAAATTTGGAACATAGTAACGAGTTACAATATTATATAATGTACTAATGGTGCGATCTTTATCATCACGCATTAATTCATATTTACCATAACTACCAACTAGAAATGCCCAGTGCTTATTTAAACCAACGACAGGCTCAAACAAATAATGCCCACATGGCTTATTACCAGTTGGAAGAACAGCACCTAAAAAACCACCGAATAAACACTGCTCGGAACAAAGCATGTCACGACCGGCACGCAACTCAATATGTGCAAGTCTAGTTTTTTTCATCAAAGAGCTATTGCCCGATGCAATCATGCGACCATATTTTAACTTTGTATTACAATTACTTAGTGCAGATAAGAAACTACCAAAGTATCCTGTTGGAACATCTGGATTACTATTACCGCCGCCACTATTTAATACTTCTTCTTTTATACCTAACTGATTTTGTACACTTATAACTGGTGCCGCAATTTCCAACCAAAAATCATTTGGCAAGCGATGTTGAAATGCTAAACCGAGCCCCTTCATTTTTTGCTGTGGACAAAAGGTTACCTTGCTTTCAAATGTTAAATGTGTATAGCCATCATTCAATGCCGTCTGATAAGACGATAGACCAAGAACATCGTACGTTAAAACACCCACATTGAATGCATTTATATCGCGCGATCTGTTAACTGCTGATTGTGATGCATCTTCACCTACAGTGATATAATCTTTTCCGTTTGGTAAGAAATATTTGGCAATATCAATTGGCCGTGAAGTCTTACTATAAAATGGCACTATCTCAAAAGCAGCCCTGCGCCCCTCCTCACGCAAATCCATTTTATCTCTAAACATTGTTAATCGTTCTGGAAGGTTCAGCTCAAAACCAGGCCGAATAGATAAGAAACTTTTACCAAAAACATCTGCTGCTTGTGCTGGCAAAATAGAAACCAGCGATGCAATCATTAAATACCGTCTTTTCATGCTCATCAAACATTCTCCTTTTCGAAAAAGGTTTACTCACTAGTCAGACACTAGCACGGTTTTAAATCTTCATCAATACTTTAAAATCTTTTTTTCTATACTCAAAAAAAACATGCAAGACTTACAAAATATTCTCAACTTTTCATTCCTTCAACTGGGTCTCACAGCGCCGCTGATTGTCGATTTCTCAATTCCTGTAAGCTTTTTCGTGCTACTTCAAGGTCGCTCTCAGTTTTATCAAGCTTTTTACGCAAAACAATATTTTCATTTTCTAGCTGATACTTATTATGTTCAATTTCTTTTTTTGAAGTTAGACATTGATTATGCATTGCATGAACAGATTGTACATCTTGCTTGCATTGCATATGTAATTCTTCACGTTTAACCAAGTCATTATATTCGCTCTCTAAAACGTTGCGTTCCGCAGACGCAACCTTTACATCTTCGTGTGCTTTTTCACTTTTTTTCGCATATTCTTCTTTTTGCTCTTCAGCTGCACGCGATAAACGCTCGGTTGCTTGACTCAAACGACTAGCTTCTGCTGCCTTTTTTTGAAACGAACTATTTAGTTGAATTATTTTCTTTTCTTGATTATTTCGTTCTTCATGAAGTTTTTCTTTCTCTTTTTGCAATCCAAAAATATCTTCGCACAGTTCATCAAAGCGCTCTTGCAATTCTGAAACTTGCTCGTCAACCCAACGCTTCGTTCGCTGAAATGAAAATATGATTGCATCTTTCATACGATTGGATTGTTTGGACTTTTGCAACTCTTTATCTTCACGTTCAAATTGTTGCTCAATCTTTGCCAACTGAGCCTCTCTATCAGAAAGAATAATCTCCATTTTTTTTAGATGAGCATCTTTTTCATTCAAATGAAAAGATAATTGATCTCTTTTTTTCTCTAACACCGTAACACTTTGCTTGTGTGTCTCAATTTCTCTACCCAGAAGCTCTTCTTGTTGCTCAAAACGATCCAGCGAACCTTTTTTATCAATTTTATCAATTTCCTGAAGTCGAGCTGCATCCTGTACCTGCAGCAACGATTCTGCAAGACGCGCACCAGCACCTTGCAACGAAAAAACAATTATAAAAAAACCCAGTCCGACCAGACCACGCCTGAACAGGCCCCGCCTGAACAGGCCACGCCTGAAAAAAATAAACGATATCGCACACTTCATATATTACTCCATATAATAACCTATATATGAGTGTATGCATTATAAAAAAGCTTTTTCAAGAATTACAAACAATACACTTCATTGCTGATGAGCAAATATCAAAAACTTGTCCTCGTAAAATTTAACATATTTACGCAACTTTTTTAGCGGAAGAACACAAAGCTTTAATAGCTTTTGGATTATCTATTTTACATTCTTTCGTAGCAGTACACATTTTTTCATCAGGTTGCAACACATTTTTTAGATACTGCTTTATATTCCTAATCAAAAATCTCGTTTTGTATAATGAGGAAACATCGTCCTGTATAATATTTTTCATCTTTTTTACAATCTCTCTCACATAATCAAAACGCTGACACACACTTCCAGTGTAAGACACAGCTTCAAAACAAGCTATCTGCTGACAATCCGTTCTTATAACTCTTTCTAAGACGGTTGCCTCTGTATCAAGAAGTACTCCAAAACGACGTTTTGAAGGTTCATCGGTCCTATCTATGTAACCTAACCACTGACTGCTATTTTCATTTACACGATCTATCTGAGATAAAAGATTTTTCCAATAATAGCACCACGCTTGAGACGGTTTACTTTCCTGACATTTGAATGAAGAAACAACTCGTGAAGGTAAAATATCATACAATGGCGGATCCACTATTAATACATAATTTTCAAAAAAAGCACCAAGAAAAACATATAATTTTTCGCCTGGAGCAAGTTGCCCTTCTTCACTTAAAAGTAAGGATTGACGATCCGGAACTCCTTTACCCAAAAGCTCCGATATATATTCAGCCATCTTAAATCCATAACTAACAGCTTCTGTCCACAACTCAGGATCAACTTTCAAGCCTCCACCTAAATAGCTTTTGATATCTTCTAAATATGCCCTATAGCGGTCTATAATACTGCCGTCTAAATCTTTCTTAGATAGATGTGCAAGTAAATTTCTCCGTATCATAAACAATCGTTTCAAAGCATTTGTAGCACCTGAAACATCTAACTCTCCAGACAACTTTTCAATTGGAGTAGATTTAGAACCCTCAGCTAATTCAACACCTTCAAGCTCTTGCGCACTCCATTTAGACGTTACATTTTCTTTTTTAGATCCATCGCTTCCTTTACTATGTTGTTCAACAGGTTCTTCTACTACAACATCTTCATTTTTTTCGCTAATTTTCTCTTCCTCAACACTAGGTTGATCTTTTTCTTCCTCTTGTGGATTATATGATATCTCTTCTTTTTCAGCAGTCGAAAGTATACCGGCCACTTCCTTGCGCCCATATTCATCTAACAGGAGTTGCATTTCTATTTTAGCCCCGTCACAATCATTAATTCTCTTTTCCAGGTCCAACTTTTCCCGCTCCAGATTCAGAATCTTTTTCTCCAAAACCTTCAGACTTTCTAACTCTCCTTGATCTACAGATGCTACAGACTCAAGCTCTTTATATAAACTGTCAAGTTCTTCATACTCTTTGGTAAAATTTTCAAGCTCAACTTCCTTTTTATGAAGATCTTCTTTACATTTTTTTTGCGTTAACCGAATCGTATTGATCTCTTTATTCAAATCATCTATCAACTTATCTTGGTTTTTAAGGGTCGAGACTTTCACTTTTAATTCAACCCCTTTTTTACGTACCTCGCTTTGTGCCTGTTCAACTTTTTCTTCTAAATCTAAAAGCGTTTTAGGCATGTTCTCTACATCATAGCCTTCATAGATTTCATTAAAAAACTCCACACTGCTCTTTAGTTCAGAAATCTTTTCGCCCTTAGCTTCTTCTTTTTTAAGCAACTCTGTAACTCTTTTTTCACTTTCTTCATACATTGGCCTATATATACTTCCAAACTTTTTAACTTCCTCAGAACATAATTTATGCGATAATTGCTCTTTTTTAAGATTTTCTTCTGCAAAACGTAACCTTGCACGTATAACATCCAGCTTTTTAGCCCCCTCCTTAACCCACGCTCTAAATTCAGCTACGTTAGATTCAATTTCTAATTTTTGCTTCTCAACCAATTCTTCGAATTCTCTTCGCCTTCCTTGTTCCATATAAAGCAATTTCTTCGCACTCTCTTGCTCGGAACGTAATTGCTCACGAAGTCCTGTTTCTTTGCTTGCAAATTCATCTATCTCACCTTGCAAACGCTTTACATCATCATTCAAGGACTGTCCTGCACCTATTTGAACTTTAGCTTCTTGTAACTTTTTATCTTTCATTTGCAAATCTTCTTGCAATTTCGCTAGCTTATCTTTTGATTCGGCCTGTATCCTTTGTTGTTCTTCGCTAAATTCACGGTTACGAACCTCCAATTCCTGCAACTTCTTACCTTGACCTTCCTTTTCACCTAAAGCATCTTGTAAAGAGACATTGCTCTCTTTAAGCTCTACTCGCAAACGATCTAATTCTTTGTGAAACCCTGTAATCTCGTCTTTGTTCACAGCCAAACTTCGATTATACTCTTCCTGTGCCTTTCCTAACGCATCTTCTTTTTCTCGAAGATCAGTCTGAACTTTTCTTAACGCTTCAAGCTCTACTTCTTTTTCTTTTAACTTTTTGTTTAACTCTTCAGATTGCCTTTGAGCTTCGGCTTCCTGATCTACCAATCTCTGTTGCTGTTCTTTAAAGTTTTTTGTAACTTCATCAAAATCCTTCTTCAAACGATCAACTTCTCTTTGTGACTCTTCACCTTTGATTCTCACCTGCCCTTGCAACTCTTGCTCTTTAACTCGAGCCTTCTCTTCAATCTCAGTTAATTCTTTTTGCAACCGTTCAGTAGCACCCTTTTGTTCCGCTTCTTTGCGTGCAGATTCATCTATCGTACGTTGCAGCCGCTCAGCAGCATTTTTCTGTTCCGCTTCTTTATCTACTAATTTTTGTTCCAAAACATCTTTCTCTTGACGAATACTATCCCGAGCTTCTAATGATTTTTCAACGCTACTGTGCGCTTCCGCAAGCTCTTCTTTTACTCTACTCAATTCGTCACTTGCCCCTTTTTCCTGACCACTAAGTTTCTGTATCCTTTCTTCTTTCTCTGCAGATACACGTTCAATCTCTTGCAACCTCTCTTTTCCAATTCTCTGAACTTCTTCAACTTTTTCTAATTGTTCCTGTAAACGATTAATTCTTTCTTGTGCCTCACTTCGTTCAACCTCCAACTCTGTGGTGCGTTCTTTTTCTTTTCGTTCAAAATCACTCGCAACAACTGCAACTTTTTCTTCAAATGCTTTTTGTTCATCTTGTGCATCTTGTTGCATTTCCTCTAGTCGTTTTTCAAACTCTGAAGTACGTTCTTCTTCTTTTCCTTGCTCAACTTTCAATGCTTTTTGTTCATCTTGTAACTTTCTACTTAACTCTTCAACTTGAGCCTCCGCACTCTTCTTGCTCCCTTCTAGAGCCAGTCGCACTTCTTCTTTTTCCTTCAATTTCTTTTCAAGTTCCACTTCTTTGCGCGTAGATTCATCTATCGTACGTTGCAGCCGCTCAGCAGCATTTTTCTGTTCCGCTTCTTTATCTACTAATTTTTGTTCCAAAACATCTTTCTCTTGACGAATACTATCCCGAGCTTCTAATGATTTTTCAACGCTACTGTGCGCTTCCGCAAGCTCTTCTTTTACTCTACTCAATTCGTCACTTGCCCCTTTTTCCTGACCACTAAGTTTCTGTATCCTTTCTTCTTTCTCTGCAGATACACGTTCAATCTCTTGCAACCTCTCTTTTCCAATTCTCTGAACTTCTTCAACTTTTTCTAATTGTTCCTGTAAACGATTAATTCTTTCTTGTGCCTCACTTCGTTCAACCTCCAACTCTGTGGTGCGTTCTTTTTCTTTTCGTTCAAAATCACTCGCAACAACTGCAACTTTTTCTTCAAATGCACGCTTATCTTCTTCAACCTTTTTTTCAAGCTTTTCTAATATCCCTTTCACTTTTTGAATATCAAGCTCTAATACGTCTTTTGATTTCAAAAGATTTTCATTTTCCATACGTAAACGAACTAATTGCTCTTTCAATTTTTTGATCAACAAAAGATTTGTATAAACATCTTCTTCAGACAATGCCTGTTTTTTCTTTTCTTCTTCTTTTCTTTCTAATTTCTCTGGGCTTGGTTCTGCGTCCCTAGAAGCACCCCTAGCTATTTGTTCTTTTACTGCAGGAGAAAAATATTCACTACCCTTAGAAAAATCATAAGGAGCAGATAATTTGCCACCATCTCGCCCTAATCTTCGAGATAAATCAAGATCTTTATAATCTTTATCGACACTTCTAGAGGGCATACTGCTCAAACCTGGATAATAAAAACTACCGTACAAATCGTCATCATCATCTCTATGACCATCATATTTATATTTATCATATAATTCTTCACCCTTACCCAGTATACGTTCGACTGACTCATCTATTTTCTTAAGCTCCTCAGGAGCATACTCCCCGTAAAAACTTCGCAAACCATTACTTAATGGCTTAATTTTACGATCTAAAGTTAAAACAACTTCTTTTACTGCCTTTTTAGATTCAACTACCTTTTTACGATCCTTTAAATGTAACTTTGAGACTTGCTCCCCCAATTCAGGAATAAAAAGACGTTCTTCCTGAGAAGCCAAAACGCCCTGTAAACCTATTATCTGATTTTGAAGAAATTTGAATTTTACCGATTCAGCCTTAGATAAAAGCTCCGTATTTACCGACAGATTGCGCAATAATGCAACCACGAAGGGGAGTTCCGTCTGAGCACTATTCCATTTTTGCTCAACAGGAACATCCGACGAAACACGCACTAAACTGACAAATGAAAGCTCAATATTCTCTAAGCTTTCTGCCAAACTCCGTGCAGAGACCCTTAATCCGTCACTATCCCTCGAAAAAATCAGGAACACATAAAAAAAAGAAATAAGTGTAAAAGCTACTGATGAATACCTCACGCTTCCCCCGTTTTTTCCATCTACTAAAAATGTAGCATAATTCAGATAGAAAAATAAAGAGTCGCCGGCACACCGACATATTTTCTACTAGTGTAAGATAAAAAAAGGAATTAGCTTAAACCTATGCGCCTCAAAAACGCTTCTTGGTTAGGTTCGCGGCCCAAGAAATCTCTAAGCATTACATTAGGATCTACACTGCCACCTAAACCTAAAATCTTTTTTCTCAACTCCTGGCCAACTTCAGGATTAAGAAGCCCTCTTCTTTCAATAGTATCAAACAGATCCATTGAATAAACTTTTGACCAGAGATAACTGTAATACAATGAGCCGTACCCTGTTAAGTGGCCCCAGTTTGCAATCAGATGCGCTTCATCATCAAACATAATATCTGGACGGGTACGTACCATAATATCTTTGAATTGTTTTTCTAGATCAATATTTGGACCCTGGTAAAATTTAAGGGAAGCCAATGATAACCCTATTTGACGTGCATTGAAGAAACCTGCATCAATTTTATCTGCATCGATAATTTTTTGAATTGTTTCATCTGGCAACGACTTACGCGTCTGATAATGATAACTGAGCTTTTTCATAATATCTTTATCTTTTAGCCACTCTTCAAACATCTGCGATGGAACTTCAACAAAATCCCATTTCACACTCGTTCCAGAAAAACCAATCAGTTCCGTTGCGCCAAGAATATCATGCATCGCATGGCCAAATTCATGAAAAAATGTTGAAACATCATTATAACTCAAAAGACCTGGCTTATCTTTTGAACCCCTAGGAAAATTAGCAATAACAGTTATAACGGCAGGACAAACAGCCCCAACCTGAACATGATTAGCCTGTTCAGAGTTCCCTTCACGATACGTCGGTAAAACACCAGCCATACATGCATGAGGATACTTATTTGCACGAGGATAGAGATCAAGCAACAAATAACCGCGCAAAATATTATCATTATCATATACCTCTAAGCATTTTACCGAAGAGTCCCACAAATCACATGAAACTTCTTTAAAATGCAATCCTAAAAATTGCTGGTATATCGCAAGTACCTCTCGCACAACATGATCAACGGGAAAATATTCTGCAATTTTTGCATCATTTAAATCAAAATGTTTTTGTCGATACTGTTCGATAATGTAGGCAACATCCCAAGGCTTAATTTTACCATCGCCCGTCAAGGTTACACCTTCTGGTAATTCCCTCGTAAACATATCAAATTCTTTACAAACTTTGCCCTGCACCTTTGCAAAAAGGTCTTCCAAGAATTTTTCTACGCGGCCTGGAACCTTTGCCATTTTATGGTCAATGTCATACGCCGCATATGTGTTAAACCCTAAGGCACGCGCAAGCTCATCTCGCTTAACAATAAGTTTTTGCAATAATGCTATGTTTTTGGGATATGCTTTATTTTGAAAAGCACGACTCATTTTCTTACGTGTTTCTTCCTTTTTCGCATGTTTCATCACAGAAAAAAATGTAGGATAATCAACACCAACAAAATAATTGCCTTTTTCATCCTTTTCTAAAGAATCAACAACAATCTCTGACACTCCTACTAAATCTTCAGCTGTCATGATCAGTTTAGTCGCATCCTCATTAATGTTTTTACTAAACTCCTGCCCAATAACAGATAGTTCATTATTAAGTTTTTTGACATGTTCCATCTCATGCGCAGGTAATAACATCCCCTCTTTTTTATAACTGAACATTGCTTCATCAACAAAATAACGTTGCTCATCTGTAAGAGGTTCTTTTTTTAAATTACCATCAACATATGCTTTAAATGCTTCAAACAATGCTTTATTTTTTGAAACTTCATCCTGCATAAAAGGAGTCAGTTCAAGAATCTTTTGATATGCAGCCTCACGCAGATCCTTCTGAGAACTAACATACTTTAATATCGACAGTGGTCCCAACACACGTGATACAATAAGAGAAAGATTATCAAGTGCTTTTACCGTATTAGAAAAGGTACGATGACCATCTGGTATTTCAACAATTTTCTGCACCTGCTCAACAACATCTTTTTTTAACTGTTCTGTTCGCTTATCAATCTCTTCGACTGTTGTCGGAAACAAATTTTTAACATCATTGATGGAATTTATTGAACACATAGTCTCTTTCTCTGCTTTATCTAAAAATGGAATGGTACACCCAACAAGAAACATGGAAATTAATACAAAAAACTTCCTATACATACACTTACCTTATCAAAGAAAATAATCAATATCATTCTGATTATACTACCACGAACAGACATTTTGCAAATTAACTCGCTCGTTATTAAAAAGCCAACGTATAACAGCTGAGAAGTCTTTGAATTACCACATCCATAGCATAGTTTCGGCCAGTCTTCCATGCTCCATGTTGAAGATTCTCAAACAACAAAGGATCTTTGTGAATTTTAATAACAGCATCACGCATCTGTTCAATTGTTTCAACCAAAAAACCATTAATGCCATTTTTAACAATATCGTACTGCCCAGGCCCATTGAAAGCAACCACAGGGGTACCACATGCCATAGCCTCAGCCAGCACAATACCTTGTGTCTCCGTACGTGAAGAAAAAACAAAAAGAGCTGCATTTCGATAAAACATACTTAACTGTTTTTTTGAAGGTTTATGAATAAATTGAACACAATTCTTCGGCGCCTTTTTAGAAACATATTCTTTAAGAACCTGTTCATGATAACCGTACCCTACCAACTGCAATATAAAACGCTCATCTAACTCAGAAACCATATCAATCAACACTTCAATATTCTTTTCTTCTGAAAAACGCCCAACAAAAAGTAACCTAAAAACATCACTACTTTTCTTTGGAATAAACTTAGGCATTGCTTGCGAAAAAACTGGCAAAATTGGACTTGGCACCACAGAAATAGGTGTTTTTATATTGCGATCTAGCAACATATCTTTAATCGTACAACTCGGCGCAATCACATGATCAACCATTTTACAGTAGCGCTCAACCCATTTATTTACAACAGGCTTCATCACCCCTTTCGGAAGTGGTATATAATGCAGATACTGATCATATTGTGTATGATGGGTAAAAAAAACAGGAATATTCAACTTTTTACACACTTTCTGGGCTGCGCTTCCGAGCAAAAAAGGGTGATGCGTATGAACAATATCAGGGCTCAACTTATGCACCAATAACCCCAAGGCTTGTCCTGTTTTCCAGGGCACGGCCATGGGATTATTTTTATAAGTAAACTTTAAAGGACAATACAATCGAATTACCCCCTCTTCTCGTGGCGCATCCTTAAAGTCCAACGTAATAATATAAACATTATGACCCGAAGCACGTAAAGACTGGGCAAAAGCCTTAATCGAACTTACAACTCCTCCCGAATAAGGAGTATAATTGTTTGTAACAAAGACAATAGTCTTACCATTCATAGAGCCCACTTTATCAAGATCTGGCAAACTCGTCATATACAATTTAAAAGTTGACTATTTGTCAAAGTTCACTATAATAAAAAGTGATGAATTGATAATTATATTTAACCCTCAAACCTCTTAACATTCTGATATTCGTTAAGGGCTTGCTTATCTTTATAAGCCTATCTCAAGGAGTCACTATTACATGTCTAAAAAAATATTAAAACCGATAGATTTCGGCAGAGCCGAGCTTATTCTCGGTGAAGAACTTACACTGAATGAGGAGCAAATCAAAGAGCTCAATGCTCTGTATGATACAACTTGTTCTCACATCAGGGAAGGTCAACTAATCAAGGGTAGAGTTATTACCGTTGATGAAAATGGAGTATTGGTTGACATACAATATAAATCAGACGGCCTTATTCCACGTTATGAATTTTTACCACATGAACTAAGAAGTTTGAAAAAAGATGATGAAATTGACGTTATCATCTCAGAATTAGAAAACCTCATGGGCGAAGTAACTCTTTCATATGAAAAAGCTAAAGCGCTCAAAGCCTGGGAAAGAATCACCAAGCTATTTGAGGAAGGCAAACCTGTGGAAGGCGTTGTCTCACAAACAGTTAAGGGTGGTCTTAGTGTTGATATTGGTGTGCCAGCTTTCTTGCCAGGTTCACAAGTAGATATTCAACGTGTAACTGACTTTGATCAATACATTGGTCAAACTATTATTGCAGATATCATCAAAATTAATCGTAAACGTGGCAACGTTATTATTTCACGTCGTAAGCACCTTGCTGAAAAACGAGCTAATGCACGACGAAAAGCAATGGAAACGCTTGCAGAAGGTCAAGTCATCCAAGGTATCGTCAAAAATATCACCAACTACGGTGTATTTATTGATATCGGTGGCGTTGACGGTCTCCTTCATATCACAGATATGACATGGGGCCGCATCTCACATCCAAGCGAAATCGTCAAAATCGGTGATACTATTGCTGTTAAAATTCTTTCAATCGACAAAGAAAACAGTAAAATTTCTCTTGGCATGAAACAAATGTCTGAAAATCCATGGGCAGGACTGGATTCATCAATTCAAATTGGCTCAATAATTAAAGGTAAAGTTTCAAGCATTACTGATTACGGCCTTTTTGTAGAAGTACAAAATGGCATTGAAGGATTGGTACACATCTCTGAAGTTTCATGGATAGATCGTGTTGAAAATCTTAATGATCTCTTCAAAGTCGGCGACGAAATTGAACCACTCGTTGTTTCTCTCGATAAAGAAAATCGTCGCATGTCATTAAGTCTTAAGCAATTAAAAGACAATCCATGGAAGTCGGCAAAAGAAACTATTAAAGTTGGCCAAAAAATCAAGGGACCTATTACAAACGTAACTGATTTTGGCATATTCATTCAAATCTTGCCAGGCATTGATGGGTTAGCACATGTTTCAGACCTATCGTGGACAGATCACATAGATCATCCAAGCTCAATGTTCAAAAAAGGTGAAACCGTTGAAGCTGTTGTTCTTAATATCGATGAAGATAATAAAAAAATCTCTCTCGGCATTAAACAAACAATCGAAGATCCATTTGAAGCATTTATGCAATCAAATAAAGCTGGTGGCGTAATAGAAGGTACTATTACTAAATTAACTTCAATTGGCGCATTCGTAGACCTTGAAAGTAAAATTGAAGGATTAATTCACAGTTCAGAGCTCATCAAAAAAGATAATACAGTTACTACAAAAGACGGCACTGAGCTTGCAGTTGGCACAAAACTTCAACTTCGAATTAGCAACATCAACAAAAGCGAACGCAAGATTGATCTTTCAACAAATCTAACGTCACCGAAAAAAGAAAGACCCGCTAAAAGAGAAGCAAAACCTGTTGCTAAAAAAATAGCACCTATTTCCACACCAAAAGGAAAATCACAGCTACAATTAGCATTAGAAAAACTAGAAAAGCAAGACGCTGAATAAAGGATCAAAGATTATGATGGAACAAACACTTGCTATCATTAAACCTGATACTGTTACAGAAAAACATACAGGTAAAATTATTGATATTATCGAACAAGCTGGATTTACTATAGATCGCATGGAAAAAGGCTTATTAAAAAAAGAACATGCAGAACAATTTTACAGTGTTCACAAAGATAAACCTTTTTTCAACGAGTTAATTGAATACATCACATCTGGACCAATAATGGTATTAGCACTCAGAAAAGAAAACGCCGTTACCGATTGGCGCAAACTTATGGGTGCAACAGATCCTGCACAAGCTGAAGAAGGTACCCTCCGCAAGCTCTACGGAAAAAGCATCAGCAGCAATGCAGTTCATGGTTCCGATTCTGTAGAAAATGCAAAAATAGAATTAGGTTTATTCTTCGGAACTCAAGCATAAAATATTGTTATGCACATACAAGGCCTGGTTTTCGCCAGGCCTTTTCAGGCGGGGCCTGTTTTATTGCACTATACGGACACACTCTATAGAATAGCACGTAAGATGATTATGAAAAAAATGCTCTTATTTTGTTTTTTTATATCACTATTACGTCCATGTCAAACTATCCAGAATTATTCTGAACAGAATTATTCTGTTCAGAATAATCATGCTTTTTCAAAACGTTCTGAATTGATAATCATCGTCCCGGGAACATGGACATTCAAAGAAAAGTGGTACAAAATAGGTGGTGATTTTTTTGAAAAACTTCAAAACACCGCAAACAGGCTTGGCAAAAATGTTATCTGGTTTCGCTGGGTTTCATGTAATCACGAATCTCATAGAAAAGGCGGAGCTGAAGAGCTAGCGCACCTTATAAATAACATTGATGCAAATATTCACATTATTTCTCACAGCCATGGTGCAAATATAGCACTAGGCGCATCACAAATTCTTGCTGAAATTAACTCAAAACAAAAAATAAAGACACTATACACACTTGGTACACCAGTTCACGAAGAAACCTACACACCAAACATGAATGTAATAGAAAAATTATATAATCTGTACTCATTAAATGATGGCTGGCAAACCTTCTGGGGATATAAACGTGTATTTCAAGAACACCCCAATATTTTCAATATACACGCCTTTGTAAATGGAAAAGAACCAACACACAGCGAAATGCATGCTCCAACTATTGGAACGTGGATTATGTATCTTCCCGAATTACTGCACCACAATCGTAGCGTTATACACTTTTTAACAGACAAATCCCCAACAATTAAGAACGATGCACATTTCACAGAAAAACTGTCCTTCGAAAATGATCGACCACTAAATTTACAGGCACTTTTTTATTCAAGAAAAAAAAGAAACCAAAATTATTAATCTTGTTTTAGTTCTTCGCGTTTTTCAGCAATTTGATCGAGAATGCCGTTAATAAATTTATAGG
>CAZJVC010000009.1:0-5664 GCA_964549515.1 uncultured Pseudomonadota bacterium
TAGTATACTGATTCAAAAACTTCGTCAGCAATTGGTTCTGGGCCTTCGGATGGCGTTTTTTCTTCAACGTTGAGACTCCAGCGATGTACTAGATCTTTCTGTTCTTCTTCAAATAAATCTTTAGTTTTTGTTTCATTAAGTTGATTGGTGAGTTTTCTGCTTTCAGGTGTGTTGCCATATTTTATGCAATATTCATGAAGAATTTTGTATATTTCACTATACCAGTCGGGACTGATGTAGTTTCCTTCTCGAAGGGCTTGTAAGTATTTGGCTAGTGTTAGGTCTTCCAGATATAGATCATTAATGTAACACTGCGCATTCTCTGTGAAGTCATCAGCAAATTTACGAATGTCGTTACTTTTTATATAAAGATCTATTGGGTGAAAACTGGTGAATGGTCTTATCGTGTGTTTTTGCGCCAATTTAAGGCAAGAATCGAAGAATGATACTGTTTTTCCTTGTTGGTAAAGGCTTCTAAGGAATTCTCGAAGTGTTTGGTGTCCTTCGTATAAAAAGTTGATAACTTGGCGTGGATAAGTATTAATGAGTGTCCCAAAAAAAAATTCATCACCAGTTTTTATAGATTCTTCAAGTGAGCCTGTACGAATGATGGAACTTATAAGGTCGCGTGCTTCATGGCACGAGAAGGGCTCGTCTGTTTGAAGTATTTCAAGAATATCCAAGGCCTTAGTTTTATCGAGTATTTTTGATTGATAAAGGTGGAAGATTTTCCAAGCGATATTTTTTTCGGAAGTAGATGTTGGCTTCAAAAGAGCCGGGTAATTTTGTGCGATAATTTTAATACATTCAATTGGAGCTTCATAGATGCGTGAGGATTGCATTTCAGGATCGAAGCCCTTTGCTGAGAGCATGTGCAGTAATGGAAGCAGCTTTGTGTGTGCCTTTTCAGATTCTAGTATAATATCCAGGATTCCTTGTAATCCTTTTGCAGTTTTTCCAAACCATGCAACGTTATGGGTTGTTAAGTGATAAGCAACTTTTTCCAAATCTCCATCTTGAATTCCTGTAACAAGAGTGGGACATAGTTGCATGTGAGTTGGGCAATGTAGATTGTGCTTGCAGTGTAATCTGCGTTTTAAGCCCTCAAAACAGCTTTGTTTATGCGTAGAAATCTCACCGATGCGATAGTCGTCCGATCGATCCATGCAGTTTACTGAAAAAAATGTTGCAATCAATAAAAGTATCTTTTTTGTCATTTTTAATTAATCCTTCATTGCCATTTCCCGTTTTACAGGGAAAAGTGAGCCTTTTTGCCCAAAATAATAAATATGTCATTTAAGTTGTGTCTGATAACTCAATATTAGCAAATAGAAATTATTTGTCAACATTTAATGGAAGGTTATTTGATGTATGGTGAAATTATGAGCAGCAGCGCTTTTCGCACAACTGCTTTTGGGTATAGCAGCATTTTATACAGGTTGAGGGGTCTTTTGGATCACCTTCTTTGCACTCTGTGATACACTTTGGTGTAACGCTTCTGCAGTACTGGCGGCAGATGCCGGGTTTTGTTTGTTCAAAGCATTTTTGTGTGCATTCTTCTTGTGATGGGCAGATTATTTCTTCGCATTTATTATAGCATTTCTGTGATTGAAGGGATTTTACAGCTATCGCATTACATTGATTGAGACATTCTTTTTTTGAATGGCATCTGGGTGACTTGGGAAATTGTTTTTTGCAGCTATCGAAACACGTTTCAAATGCTTGTTTGCACGATCCTGTAAGTGGTCTAAAAGTGACTGAATTATCAAAAGCATGCAGGGAGCAGGTAATGATAGATAAAAAAATAATTAACTGCTTCATAACTACTCTCCATTTTTATTATTGTAACAATAAAAGTTTTCTATGTGCAATAATTTGTTTCTATCGTGGAGAAAGTTCTCAAAGATCTTCTATGTGATGGGGGTAAAGTGGAAAGAGTTCAACTGTTATTTTTTAGTTTTCTGCAGTTTATCAATTTTTGCCGCTTCATTTTTGTCTAATTTTTTAAGTTCCTTTTCGGCTTGCGATGTAAGCTGAAGCTCATAGCCTTTAAAATTACTCTTTTGCATCGCTGCCAAAGATTTCTTTTCTTATTTTTTTATAGGGAATAGTTTTGAACTTTTTACTTGTTCTTTCATATGCCATGTGCAGGTCGTGAAGATCTTCAAGTCTTTCTATTAATTTTTCAAAATCGCGAACTTTAAGCAAAACGCCTTTGGCATTGCCATTCTCATCATATAATATCTCTGGATTAATTTTTAACTTTGATTTCATTTTTCTTTCCTTGCAAGGACATTTGTGAAGATTATATCAATGATGAAAAAATATCTCAAACGGAAAATTCTCAAAGATCTGCTATGTGATTGGGGTAAAGTGTATAGAGCTTTGGAGTTTTTTATTTTTGATTTGTTTAAATGTTTCGCTGATATGATGCATGTTTTGAGCTTTTATATATATCGTTCGTCGGTGATAATTGTTGATTTTTGAGGTGGTTGGTTTTGATGGGCCTAGGACTGTGAGTTCAGGATTTTTATTATTAAGTAGCGTAGTGATTGTGAGTGATTCTTTTTCAACTGTTGATTCTTGTTTGTGAATGAGTTCTATTTCAACTAAGCGGCCATATGGTGGGTATGAAAGAAGTTTGCGCTTTGCGCATTCCATTCGATAAAATGAGAGATAGTTTTGTTCCGAAAGATATGAGAAAATCTCGTGGTTACTCATCGTTTGGACGATAACGAGACTTTTCTTATGTTCACGTCCTGCGCGTCCAGCGACTTGAATCAGTTGCTGTAAAGTTGTTTCTGATGCATTGAATATTGGAAAATGGAGATTAAGGTCGGCCCATAAAATACCAACGAGAGTGACACCTGGAAAGTGGTATCCCTTGGTTATCGTTTGTGTGCCAACTAATATATCGATTTTACCTTTTTCAAAATCTTGCATCGTTTGTTGCCATATTTTTTTCTTAACGGTTGTATCCATATCTGCACGTGCGACTGTTGCTGTTGGAAACAGTTTTTCTAGAATTGTAACAACCTGCTGTGTGCCAATTCCTTTTTTAATGAGTTTATCATGTTTGCATGAAGGGCATATTTTAGGTACGGGGATCGTTTTATTACAATAGTGGCAACGCAGTGTTTGGTCGCTGTGTAATGTTAGGCTAACGGAACAGTTTGGGCAGTATGGAATATGTGAGCACTTTTTGCATTGAATGAAGAAAGAAAATCCACGTCTGTTTAAAAATATAATTGTTTGCTCGGGTGTGGCACGTTCAGGTCTCACTTGTTCAGGCGTGGCCTGTTCAGGCGTGGCCTGTTCAGGCGTGGCCTGTTCAGGCGTGGCCTGTTCAGGTTTCACCTGTTCAGGTTTCACCTGTTCCTTTTTTTTCAAACGTTCTTTGATGGCATATTCAAGTTCTTTACTGATCCAAAAGTTGCGACGTTTGGCTTTGTTTTCAGATAATGAGACGACTGAGATCTTAGGAAATGCGCCAGCGAAACGTTTTTTGAGTTGGAAAAAGTGCCAGTTTCGTTTTTGCACATTATAGAGAGATGATAGTGACGGCGTTGCGGAGCCAAGAACTATCGGAATGTTGTAATGATGAGCACGAATTAAGGCGCACACTTTTGAATTTATTTTTGGGTGTTTTTTTTCTTGGTAACCAGTTTCGTGTTCTTCATCAATAATAATTAATCCGAGATTATTTATCGGTAACAACATTGGTAAATGCACCCCAATTAATATAAGTGGCTTTTTCTGTAGTAACGCATTCCAAAGGATACGTTTTTCTTTTTGTGTGTTTCCTGAGTGGAAACTGTAGATGGGGATATTTGGGAGACTTTGCTTAAAAATTTGTTCAAATTGAAGTGCGAGTGTTACTTCTGGAAGTAGCACGATTGAACTTTTTTGTTGTTCGAATGCATGCAACATTAATTTTTTATAAATTTCTGTTTTTCCTGAGCTGGTTACGCCATGTAATACTGCTGGTGTATATTTTGGATTTGTGATTGATGGCGTCAGTGTATCAACTACATGTTGTTGTTCATCGGTTAAAATTGTTGTTTTTGATCGAACCTCGCCGTGTGGATCTGAATGATTTTCAATCTTTTTGTCACTTGTAAGAAATGATTGCAATCGTCGCAATAGTGTAAATGATTCGAGTTGATGATACTGTGCTATTTTTTCAATGAACGGTAAATATGATGGGTCGTCCGGAAACTCTTTTAACGAAGTGATTTCTCGTATATCAAAAGTAGGCTTGTGATCAAACGATACAAACTGATTTGTAACTAAAGCGTGAGTGGTGTAAGTGCGCAATGGAACTTCGACTATCTTTCCCATTAAGTCACGATTTTCAAAATCAGAAGGAATTTTGTAGGTTAAAGGCTTTTTGAAACCATTGAGCAGGCGCACGGTGATATACATATTATTTAGTGTAGTTTGTACAGTTTGAAAGGTAAAGCCAAGGTGGGTATTTCTGCTGTATGTTTTCGCTGTTTTTTTGTATGCTAGAGGAGAATTTAAGCCATTGTTTTATAGGGGGATTTATGAAAAAGATAATTTTTACCATTATGGTTTTATTAACCGTTGGGCCAAAAGTGCTTTGTTGTGAAGGTGGAAAAGGGCGCATTGTAAGTTATTCCGATGAACATAGAGATGCAGTTATGGAGATTGTCTTTCAAGATCCATTTAATTTTTTTGGGGGCTCTTCTGCTGTTAAGGATGGATTGATTTCTAAAGATCTTTTTCTTTCTTTAAGTAAAGAGGATTTTGAGTCTAGACTAAATAATTCGGCTGTTGTTAAGAATGTTATTCTTGATGCAGGAAGAGTTATTGGTTTTGTGGGATATTTTAGAGGAAGGGAGCAAAGTTTAGAGTCAATTATTCGTATAACACAAGAGAAAGGGTTTCCTGTTGATGAGAAGGCGATGGCAACGATGATGCCAGGTATAAAAAGAACTGATGCTGAATGTAGTTGTTTTGCAAAAATAGATGCGGTAATTGTTGATGAAGGATATAGAAGAAGAGGGTATGGGAAGGCTTTATTGGAATATGCCATAGACTTTATTAAGCGATCTTGGCCATCAATTAAGAAGATTCAACTCGATGTAAAAGCTACCAATAATTCTGCTATAAATTTGTATAAGTCATATGGTTTTTTTCAATCTTCAGTTCAAAGCCCAATGCTCACTTCAATGGGTGTTTTATGGTATGAAAAGCTTCTTGATTAAAAAGTCTAATTTATAATTTCATGGGGGCATTTTGGCCCCTCTTTTTTTGTAGTATACTTATAATATGAAGAAACTTTTGTTAATTGATGGATCCTCGTTTTTGTATCGTGCCTATTACGGTATGCGGCCGTTGCATGCGCCAAATGGTGAACCCGTTCAGGCTGTTTATGGCTTTTGCCGTATGATTAAGAAGTTGATAAAGCAGTTTAATTCTGAGCACATGGTGCTTGTATGGGACAGCAAGGGTAAAACCCTGCGCCATGAAATGTATGCTGATTATAAAGCTACTCGCCAGGCGCCGCCAAGCGATTTATTTGAACAGAAAAAGTATATAAGAAAATTTGCAGAGTTAATTGATTTAGCTCAAGTTGAACAGTCTGGTGTTGAGGCTGATGATTCAATTTATTCATTAGCGAAAAATTTTTCAGCGAAA
>CAZJVC010000009.1:5764-22904 GCA_964549515.1 uncultured Pseudomonadota bacterium
TCCTGAACAGGACCCTCCTGAACAGGACCCTCCTGAACAGGACCCTCCTGAACAGGACACTCTTGCCGTTGATGAAAAACAGTTGCCAAAAGAATATGTTATTGAGCAGTTGAGTTCGCTCTTTGCAGATAAGTCGATTAAAAAAGTTTTACATAACGCGAAGTTTGATGCGTTGGTGTTATATTCCGCTGGATTGCCACTACAGGGCATTTTTTTTGATACGGTGATTGCAGCAAGTTTGGTGACGCCTGATTGGCAACGAATTGGTTTGAAGGCGTTATCGCAGCATTATTTTGATGAGCGTATGTTGACCTTTGCTGAAGTGGTGAAGGCACAAAAATTAGAAAATTTTTCGTACGTGATGCTTGACTTGGCGACTGAGTATGCGGCAGCAGATGCACATCAAACATTTAAATTGTGGCAGGTGCTTAAAAAAGAATTAGAAGAAAAACAGTTAATGGATTTGTACAACAAGGTTGAGCATCCATTGATTGATGTGTTGATTGCGATGGAAATTGAGGGAATTAGTTGTGATGTTGCGGTATTGAAACATCTTGACGAGAGTGTTTCAAAATCATTGCATGTGCTTGAACAAGAAATTCATGCCTTAACGGGTACGCTGCCTGGTACATTAAACTTGAATTCGCCTAAACAACTTGAGCGGTTATTGTTTTATGATCTTGGATTGCCGACGCAAAAAAAGAGTGCAAAAAGAACTGGTTATTCGACCGATCACGAAGTGTTAACTGTATTAGCAGAGTTGCACATTGTGCCGCGGTTAATTGTTCGTTATCGTGAGTTGTATAAGTTGAAAAGTACATATATTAGTGCGTTACCTGAATCAATTAATAAAAAAACGAAAAAAATTCATACTTCATTTAATCAAACAAATGTTGCGACTGGTCGTTTAGCAAGTTCAAATCCCAATTTACAAAACATTCCGGTACAGGATGATGAAGTAACGGTACGTTCAGCATTTTATGCACGTGAAGGGTATACATTTATCTCTGCTGACTATTCTCAAATTGAGTTGCGTGTACTTGCACAGTTATCCCAAGATTCTTCATTGAAAGATGCCTTTTTGCATGATCGTGATATTCATACACAAACGGCTGCAAAATTATTTGATGTTAGTTTAGAGAGTGTAACGTCACAGCAACGACAGATTGGCAAGCGTATTAATTTCAGTATCATGTACGGACAAACACCGTATGGCTTATCGAAAGAGTTAAAAATTTCGATGGGCGATGCGAAAAAATATATCGATAAATATTTTGAACAGTATCCTGGCGTGAAAAAGTGGATGGACGATGTTGTTGCGTCAACCAAAGATATTGGTGCAACACAAACTTTGTATGGCCGCAAGCGACAGGTGCCTGGTATTTATGAGAAAAATAAAAATTTATTTGATGCAGCACGAAGAATTGCGATTAATACGCCAGCGCAAGGAACAGCCGCTGAAGTTATGAAGCTTGGTATGATTGAATTGCATCATCGATTAAAAGATGCCCAATTTGATGCATTTATTGTATTGCAAATTCATGATGAATTAATTATTGAAGCGCCAGAATCTGAAAGAGAAAAAGTGTGTAGTCTTGTCAAATCTGTACTAGAAAATATAGTTGTTTGGGAAATTCCACTCAGAGTCTCTATTCGAAGTGGAAAAAATTGGCATGACGTTACCAAATAGAAATTTTCTAATCGTACATTTATTCATAATTTTGTAACGAGCGTTACGCTGGTACTTAATGGTTTAGTAGTGAGGGAGTGTTGTGAAAAAGTCTGTATTGTTTTTTGTTTTTCTTCAAGTTTGCTTTTTTTCGCTACATGGTATGGCACCTGGTGAGTGGTGCGGTAGTTGTGATCCGCGTTCGAAAGTAGTCATGTCTTCCTCTCAATATGAAAGGGCGCGAGAAAGTCACGAAAGAATTGGCGGTGCTCGCTGTTGTCATTGGCTTTTTTTCCCTCTGTGTATTCCGTGTATTTTTGATCACGCTCGAACGTTACTTCCTATACGTATTCATGAAGCAGAGACGTTGAGCGATGGGCAGGCGCCGGCTGGATGTTGCTGTGAAAGTTCTCAATATGCGAGACCCTCTAGTTCTCCTGTATGTACTGATAGTATGTGTTTGTGTTATTGGGCTTTGGGTTTACTGAAAGGTCCTGGATGTTGTTGTTTAAATGGTGATAAAACTAAAGTTTATCCGGAAGGTAGTGCTGATGGCGAATGAATAAGGTAGCTTTTTGTATAGTGTTGCTGTTTTTGGGGAAGATATACGCAATGGATCCCGAAAAAAAACGCAATGCTTTTCTGGCAAAAGAGATTGATACGACATGTTGTTGTGGACTTTGTATGGTCAGTGACGATCTGCCATTTTTTAAAAATGAGCGGAGGTATGATGAAAGTGGAAGTAAGCACTTCTGTTGTTGCTGCTGTTATGATTATGTAGAGCTTCGTCTTTTGCGTGCTTGTTATGAGGCCGAGACGGAACGTAATGTTGTATATAGTCAACGTGCTTGTTGTTGGGATGGCACGAGTAAAAAGGCACCATTAACTGATGATGGATATTGTTTGTGTTATGCCTGGTGCGGGTTATTACAAAGAGTTAAAAAGAAAAAACCGGCGCCAGAAAGTGTATCGGCTTGTTGTTTTCTGAATGGAGTTAGAAGCAGCAGTGCGGAGTTGTCGTAATCTTTTGCTTATCACTGTCTTGTTAATGTGATATGATGCATTCATCATAAAAAATATACGGAGAATGTTTATGCAAACTCAATCACAAGAAAGTCCGCAAGAAGAATTGTTTATACAGCTTGATCCGTTAAATGATGGGATAAGCTCGCTTGAACTTGTGCGGGTGTCTGGAACTGACTTAGATATTGCTAATGCTGCTCGTGTTTCGTTTGGCGGTTATGCGGAACAATTTGGTGATCGAGATAAGAAGTTAATAGATTTTTTAATGCAGCATGCGCATACTTCACCATTTGAGCATAATCAGTTTACCTTTCGAGTTAAGACTCCAATTTTTGTTGCACGTCAATGGATGCGCCATCGCATGAATTCATATAATGAGATTAGTTATAGATATGCAAAGGCTCCATTAGAGTTTTATGTTCCTGCGGCATGGCGTGGCCAAGATATTGAAGATAAACAAGCGTCAAAAGGTGCTTTTGAAGATGAAGCGTTAAAAAAACGTTATAAAGAGGCGATTAATAAGTCTGTTGAAGTTTATAATGAGTTGCTGGAGTCTGGGGTTGTGCGTGAAATGGCTCGCGGAGTATTGCCAGTAACGATTTATACGCAATTTATGTATACTTGTAATCTACATTCGTTATTTCACTTTTTGAAATTACGGTTGCATGATGGCGCTCAGTGGGAGATTCGCCAATATGCAGAGGGATTGATGAAGCTGGCTGAGCCGCACTTTCCAGCTGCATTTGAATCTTGGAGGCATTGGATATTAAGATAATTGACTTTACTACAGTTTTTTTGCATACTGGTAATTGAAATCGGTAGTAATATTTGCCAGCCTCTTCGGTCGAGTCCTGCTTCAGTATCATACTGTTTATGTGGGGCCGTTTCAGAGGGGGTCAATTCCGGGCTATGCCTGTTTTTCAATTACTTAAAAACTTTTTAGAAGGATTCAACAATGTCAACTCATAAAGCTGGTGGTTCTACTGGGAATGGCCGCGAGAGTCAAAGCAAACGCTTAGGCATCAAACTGTTTGATGGTCATAAAGTTAGCGGTGGCGAAATTATTGTTCGTCAGCGTGGTACGCGTGTACACCCAGGTAGTGGTGTAGGTCGTGGAGGTGATGATACCTTGTTCGTAATGTCCAAGGGATATATCAAATTTCATTATGGGCCCAAGGGCCGCAAGTATGTTTCTGTTGTAGAGGAATGGCAATCGGCTTAATGAGTTAGTACTCGTTCTAGGCCCTATCTGTTTTTAGGAGAGGCATGATTAATTTTCTAAAGTATAGTACTTTAAGTTTTTCTTTTTTAGCTGCAATCTTAGCGTCATTTATTGGTTTATATTTTTTGCGTGGTGGCTTCAACTACAGCGTTGATTTTACCGGTGGTACGCAGGTGGTTGTACATTTCAATAATCCTGTAAAAGCTGCAGATGTTCGCGAAATATTAAAAAAAGAAGATTGGCGCGGCGTTGAGGTTTCTGAATTTGACAAGAATGACTTTAGGGTTCGCATACAGGATGTATCTGTAGAAGTAGTTGGTCTTGGAGAAAAAATAAAAGATATTTTAGAAAAGGGGTTGCCTGGAAATAAGGTAGAAGTTTTGCAAAGTGAACAGGTGAGTCCGAGTATCGGCAAGTCGCTTGTGCGGAATGCCGTTACAGCTGTATTGCTTGCGTTGCTTGCTATGATGATTTATATTTTTCTTTTCTTTAAGTTTTCCTTTGCGGTTGGTGCTGTAGTTGCGTTATTGCATGATGCTTTGGCTATTGGTGCCGTGTTTCTTTTGTTAAATTGGGAAATTTCAATTGACGTTATTGCTGCGGTATTGATGACTCTTGGTTATTCGATTAACGATACGATTGTTATTTTTGCGCGCATTAGGGAAGAGATGAAGAATGCGAGCAGGCATGAATCAATGCAAGATATTGTAAATCGCGCCATAAACCAAACATTGCGTCGTACATTGTTAACAAGTTTTTCAACATTACTTGTTGTTTTGTCGGTGCTGATTCTTGGTGGTGAGGCATTGCGCAATCTATCATTTGCATTGTTGTTGGGTATTATCTTTGGTACATATTCATCTATATTTATTGCAAGTCCAATTATGATGATGTTTTATAAAAGAAAATTAACACAGGGTCAGGAAAAGCAACAAGCTGTTTCTTAAATTAATATTATGATTCGATTACTATTTATTATCCAGGTATGGAGGGGGAATTTTGCATGAAGTCTGAATTGTCAGAGTTAAAAGATTTATCACTTGTAGCGCTCGTACAACGTGCTCGTAGAAGTGGTATTTTGGGTGCTGAATTTATGTCAAAAGAAGCACTTTTAAAAAAGGTAGAGGATGCGATCAAGAATTCAGATCGCGAAGTAGAGGTAGAGGGAGTATTAGAAAAATTACCGGATGGTTTTGGTTTTTTACGTTCTCGTCTTTATGACTATGTTTCAGGCCCGGACGATGTTTACGTTTCGCCATCGCAAATTCGTCGTTTTAATTTGCGCACGGGGGATCTTGTTGCTGGGGTTATACGTAAACCAAAAGATAACGAAAAATATTTTGCGTTACTTAAGGTAAGCACGGTCAATGGTGAAGATCCAGCAAAGGCTAGTGATCGTCTATCTTTTGATCGTCTTTCGCCGCAACATCCAAATGAAAAATTTAATCTTGAATATGATCCAACGCAAGTCTCTACGCGCATCATGGATCTTTTTACTCCTATTGGTAGAGGGCAGCGTGGTTTGATCGTTTCACCTCCTAAGGCAGGTAAGACGGTTTTATTGAAAGAAATTGCGCACAGCATTCAAGCGAATAATCCTGAAGCGTATTTAATTATTTTGTTGATTGATGAACGGCCAGAAGAAGTTGCTGATTTTAGGCGTTCAATTAAGCCGGGTCCGCAAGTTGAAGTTGTAAGTTCGACTTTTGATGAGTCTATCGCTCGTCACGTTCAAGTTGCAGAGATGGTTCTTGAAAAAGCAAAGCGTCTTGTTGAATCGGGTAAGGATGTTGTTATTTTGCTTGATTCTATTACTCGTTTGGCGCGCGCTTATAATACGGTAGCTCCAGCATCAGGAAAAGTTTTAACTGGTGGTATTGATGCAAATGCATTGCAACGACCAAAACGATTTTTCGGTGCTGCGCGTAAAGCTGAAGAGGGTGGTTCACTCACGATTTTAGCAACGGCATTAATTGAAACTGGTTCTCGTATGGACGAAGTTATTTTCGAAGAGTTCAAGGGCACCGGTAACATGGAAATTAATTTGACGAGAAAGCTTTCCAATCGTCGTATTTATCCAGCATTTGACCTTTTAGTTTCTGGTACACGTCGAGATGACTTGTTGCAGCCTGACGAGATTCTTAATAAAGTTTGGGTGCTTCAGAAGTTTATGAGTAATATGAACCTTATCGAAGGAATGGAATTTCTGATTGATAAGATGAATAAATACAAAACAAACCAAGACTTTCTCGATGCTCTTGTCAAAAAGAATGGCAATGGCGGCGGGACAGGTGAAGGTGCGGCGAAAAAATAATTTTTCAAAAAAATTGTTTTCACATAAAATATCAAAGGACTCGTTAATTTAACGGGTCCTTTTGTTTTGAAGTAGGCGTTAGATACAGCGATTTGGGCAGATTGCTGCTTATTGTTTTTTCTTGTATATTCTTTGACAGTTTGTCAATTTTTTGGTAATCTGAGGGTAGATTTTAAATGGAGGTTTTTGATGAAGAGAGTATTATTTATTCTGTTATTTTTTGTTTCTTTTTCGCATGCGATGTTCCATGTGGATAGCTTTATATCGGAAGAGATTGATATGGAAAATGTTCTCAATTTTTCCAAGTCTTATGGTATGAAACAAAGCTTAGAAAAAGTTAAGGGTCTTTCTCGTGAGTTTAAGTTCGACTATGCTGTTTTTTCTGATAAGAGAAAGGAAGATAGGATAGTTGCGACTAAGATGAGTGATGGCGAATATGCAGGATCATCAATTTTTTCAAAATGGAAAAGAATTGATTGGTTGACGGTAGAGAGCAGTTTTTCGGGTGTTGGTATTGGACGTGCTCTTATGTTAACATCTTTTTTTGTTTTGATTAATGACTTTTATGAAAAGAATGATGGATGCATTTCTTGGTCTCCAGTTGCTTTTGATGAGTCTGGTGGTTTATCTCAAAAGGATCTCGAAGGATTTTATGAGTCATTTGGAGCAAAAATGAGGACTACTGAGTTTGGTGCCATTGAAATGTATCGTGATTTTCCTATGAAAGAGATAAAAGATTGAGAATGAAATTTTTATCAAAACTTTTGTTATTGTTTGTATTTATTCCTCAAGCTGCGGATAGCCTTGAGAAGAAAAAAGATTCTTATGAATACATTGATCTTTATGATGTTGTTTCTTTTTCTAGAGAGCATGGCATGACTGGAAGTTTGGAAAAAGTAGAAGCATTAATAGGAAAGATAGAGCTTAGATATGTGCCGGCACACTTTTTTTCAAGTCGCAAGATTCTTGCACTTAAAGAGGGTGTTGAGGCTGGTTGTGTGAAAATGAAAAAAGGTGAGATTCGTGATTTAGTTGTAGAGTCTGAATTTCGTCGGCAAGGTGTGGCTCGTGCGCTTGTGTTGGCTTCTTTTTTTAAATTGGCAGCATTGTCAAAAGAGAATATTGTTACAATATCCTGGCTACCGGTTACTTTTGGAGTCATTTCCCAAGAGGAATTGGAGGAGTTTTATCTATCTTTTTATGGAGTGATTGGAAAAGTCGATTCGTATGGGATTATGTTCATGTCTCGTGAATTTTGTAAACCTTAAAATCTGATATCCAAGTTTAGGTCGTCAAATTTTTGTTGTTGAGCTTTATAGTGTGCTACAAAGGCCGCCATGGCAGCGTTATCGGTGCAATATTGTGTTGATGGTACAAAACACCGAAGATTATTTTTTTTGCATAAGGCTTCAATTTCTTTACGGATAAATTGGTTTCCTGCAACACCGCCAACAAAGGTAATTGCTTTAGCACTGGGATATTCTTTATAAGCCAACTTTAATTTTTCTAAGAAAATATCATTTATTGCATTAAGAAGTGAGCTTGCAACTTGAGCTTTGAATTGCTCATCTTCTCGTTTTAAAAATTGCTTATTTTTTAGGTCGTAGGCACCGCGTTTAGCGAGATCATATAAAACAGCTGTCTTTAATCCAGAGAAGCTAAAGTCTAGTGTTTTTATTTTGCTGCGTGGATAATTGAAGAAATCTTTAAAGTTGACTGTCGCAGCAATTTTTTCAATTTCGGGGCCACCTGGGTATGGTAATTCGATAACTTTTGCAATTTTATCGAATGCTTCACCAGCTGCATCGTCGAGTGTTTGACCTAGTAGTTCAAATTTACCAAAACCTTCTATGTAATAAAGCGCTGTGTGCCCTCCGGATGCTGTGAGGCATAGATGTGGAAATGGTACGTCGTATTCGATGAATGGTGAGAAAAGGTGTGCTTCTAAGTGGTTAATGCCAATAATTGGTTTGTCTGTGCATGCTGCTAGTGCTTTAGCAAAACATAGGCCAACTAAAAGTGAACCAGGAAGGCCGGGCTTATTAACAACAGCAATTACATCAATATCATCTAATGTAAGATGTGCGTCTTGTAAGGCTTGTTTAACAATGGGGTTCATCTTTTCTAGGTGACTACGTGAAGCTACTTCTGGTACAACTCCGCCAAACTTTCTATGCAAATCAATTTGTGAAAAAAGTGCATTTGATATAATGCCGTGTCCTTCTTGATAAACACTCGCGCCAGTTTCATCACATGAGGTTTCAATTGCTAGGATATTTTTTACAGGGCGAGGGTTCACTGTGGCAGTGTTCACTGTGGCAGTGTTCACTGTGGCAGTGTTCATTGGCTTTCTTGTATGAGTGTGTGGTTGTCCATGCGTATTTTTTTTACTTCTTGTGGTGTATGAAAGTTTTTTAAGTTCATGATACATAGATGTGCGTGTACAATTGCTTCTTTGAACGCCTCGTTTTTTGATGACAAGGTGACAGGTGCTGGTAATTTTACGATAGTTGTACGACCTTTGAGTGGATCATACTTAAAAGTAATTATCCCATTTTTTTGTTGAAAGAATGATGCATCGAGAGGAATAATTAACGTGCGGTCTGGAATGATGTGATGCGTGAGACCCTTTAGTATTTTTGTTGGCATTCTTTTTTGTTTGATGTTCCACTCGATGATAGGCTCTTTTTGGAGTGTTTGTGTAGCTAATTTTTTGAAACGATAAAGATGATACGTTGCATTTTTGACTAATTCTAGGCTGGTTATATTGTCACCATCATTGCTGATTTGCATAAGTTCAGGATTAATAAAAAGATAATTAAGTTTGGCAACATTTTTATTTTCCTTAAAACAGAACACACCATTGGAAACTTTGATAATATTTCCATTGTAGTAAAGGCTTAATTGTTTTGATTCTGGTGTTTGCGATAGGTCAAGTGAGCCGATATAACAAAGAAGATCAGCATTGTTGTTAAATAAGCAGGTACATGTTGGTGAAGCTGGAAATGTGCAGTGTAAATAGCATAAGGAAAAAATTATACCTATTATTTTTGTCATTCTTATTCCTTTAGTGCTTATTTTTTCGTTCGCCCTGTTGCGTCCGCCCATTCGAAAATATTCATGATAAGCTCCGGATACGAACGAATCGCTTGTTTATTGAAAGCTATTCTAATTTTTCCAAAAGTATAGCATACTTATAGTAAAGTTTATACAAGAATGCTCAAATGGCTTGGTTTATCCTGAGCGAAGACGAAGGGACTCCCGCTCACCATGAGCGAGACAAGAAAAGTTACTATGCACGATCAATACCAAAGCATTCATCCTGAGCGGGAGTCGAAGGATATGAGCGAAAATGTATCACAATGAGCACGGGGCAAGTCTCGAGGAGTTAAATTTGATATGATTAAATTATGAAAATAGTTGCAGAAAATAAAAAAGCTCTTTTTGATTATGAGATTTTAGAACGATTTGAAGCAGGCATTGTATTGACTGGAGATGAGGTTAAAACATTGCGGGCAAAGCAAGGTTCCCTTAAGGGTTCATTTGCTCATTTTCGTGAAGGCGAACTTTATCTTGTTAATGCTAACATTCCCGCCTACTCACATGCGTATATAAAACATGAAGATGATCCAACGCGTGGCCGAAAGCTTTTACTTCATAAAAAAGAGCTAACACGACTTTTTGGGGATCTTTCAAGGAAGGGCATTACAATTGTGCCAATCAAAATATATTTTAACAGCAAAAATATAGCCAAGGTTGAGCTAGGTATTGCGCGGCACAAGAAAAAGTCTGATAAGAAAAAGATTATTAAAGAGCGTGATATTAAGCGTGAAACCGCTCGCGAGCTTAAAAATGTTTGCAAATATTAATGTGGTAAGAGGTTTATTTCTGCAAAAATAGTCTCTCGAAGTATTCCAGTTTTTTTTAGAATATCGATTTGAGTGAAAAAGTCTTTTTCAAATCGTTTAAATTCTTTGTTTTTTTCGTTGAATGGGCTTGGAGGTATTTGCAATCCTATTGTTGTTAAGAACTTTATATTGTGGAATTTATTTTGCTTTCTAATGATTCCTTCTGCGAGTTTGAGCATAGTGAGAAGCGTGCATTGTTTTCCGTAAGAGATATCTGTCAAAACGCATGTTTGACCATCTGGATGGTATGAAAATGAGCCAAGCTTTTTCTTTGGAAAGAGTGCCTTTCTTTGTCCTTTGCGACGGTGGGTTTCTGGAATTTCTTGTCGATAGAAAGAAACGGTTGTAGCTGTTCTGAATTGTTCAACTGTATAGCTTGAGGAATATTTTTTTTCCATTGGGCTTGTCGTAAGTGTAATAAATGCTGAAAAAATGATGAGAGTGATGCGCATAGTTTTTTCCGTTTTTGTTTGTTCAGGATAATCCTGTTCAGGATAAACCTGTTTTTTAGGCGTTTTTATATCACTATAAGTAAAGTATAGTTTCTTGACAAAGGCTGATTTGATTGTTACTATTTGTAATAATGGAGTAGTTTTATAAATCTTTGATATTTTTGGGGGCGTACTGGCTTCGACGTGGTATGTCGGTGCTAGAGTGCATGTCGAGCGTTGTCTGTGTGCTCGTAAACTAAACAGTCAAACAATAAGTGCAAATAAAACAGCACAATGTGACTTCAATTGTATGGGTTCTGCAGATCTCTGCATAGCCGCTGTTTAATTGAAGCCATTTCTTGTTGATTAATGTGTCTATTCATTAATTAATTCGTATAATATTGATAGATCGGTTACACAAGGTTTTTTCGTTTCGTAGTGTGGCTGTATACCAAACGGGCGTATATGTTTAGCTATGTCTTTGAGGCTGCGTATATGTATATTCAAAGACTAAACATGTAGTGCTTTAGTGTTGTTGTATTGCGGACATGGGTTCGATTCCCATCGCCTCCACCAGCTTTCGCCAAGGCTTCAGCTGGCGGGGCCATTTTTTTAAAGGATTGATATTCATTTTTAAATAGCTATTGTTAGCACAAAGCGAAAGCTGTCGCTTCATGCGAAGCGGGGTTGGATCGGGGTTAGACATTCCTGGAGCTAACCAAAGTTTTAGTAGCAAAACCGCTCATCCTGCCCTTCGAAAATACTCAGGATAAAATTGTATCGAAGGACGTTTATCCGCGCCTTCTGGCTCGGCAAACTTTGACTGGCACGGCCAGTTAATGCGGAAGCTGCCTCGGCGAAGTTGTTGGAAGGTTTCCCTTTTATTCTTTTAAGGGTAAAAATTTGTCTTTTTGAAAGTTTAGAAGATGTATCGTTCGAGCGGTGCATGGCGTTTATTGTTTCTTGCAGATCTATTTAAGGTTTGCACTTTATATCCCATTTTGTCCATAACGTTTCCTGTTGTAACTCAAGATACAATTAATGGTTGTCTCGGAAGATTCTGTAGAATTTTTATAAGTCGTTTGGTGTAAAATATATATCGCCTGATGGATATGGGAATATTTGTATGGCCATCACTTTAAAAAAAATGATGCTTTATGAAAAAGATAATACTTTTTATGAGTCTATATTTTTATATTATTCCTATGATGCCAGATAAGATTACTTTGGAGTGTATGGAGGAATTTTATAAATTTAATATTCCTGCCAGGGCATTTATTAAAGAAATGGCAGAGAGTTTTGATGTGTTTTTCAGAGAATATGCAGGTGAGAAGTTTGTTTGTGTCGAGACAAAAAGTGGCGTAGCTGTGGGGATGATGGTTGTGCGTCGAGGGGGATTCATGAAAATAGCCGCCGGATGGAAGGCTATCCAAACTGCCAAATTATTAGCACTATACGCTGATTTTAAAAATGAACCTCCGCAGAGGCCCGAATGAATCGGGTCTTTTTTTTATCTTTCTTTCACCCTTATTTTTGATAAACTTTAAAGGGCATTTAAAATTGGATGTCTAAATCTAAAATAAAGAAATGAAGTTATGAATTTTAAAATTATGTTTTTAGGGCTTATGTTTAGCATTCCATTTGTATGGCATGCTATTGACTCTAAAGTAATGGAGATGCCTCCGGCTGGCGTTTTACGTGGGCGACTGAAAGGGTGTTGCCTTGATAGGTTTATGGAAGAAACTAATTTTGTAGAAAGTGTTGCCGGTAAGGAGCTTACGTCTGAGGAGGTTGCCGATGAGATTAATCAAGCTTATGGAAAGTTTGAGGCGTTGCCATGGAAGACGACAGGGTCTTTGCCTGATTTGACGCGGGTTTTAGCTAGAATGGCCAAGCAAGTTATATTTGAGGCCTTATTAGAAGATTATCCCGAGGTATTAAAAGAGCTTAAGGAGTTAAAGGTGTATAGTCCTGTTTGGGATAGTTAGGGGTCATTAAAAGATAGGTGGGCTTAACTTGAGGACTTTTTCAGCCGAGGCCTGTTCAGGCGAGGGCTGTTCAGGCGAGGGCTGTTCAGGCGAGGGCCTGTTTCATTTTTTAAATTGACTGAATGTGCAGTCGTGTGGTTTCTTATCGTCGCGCATGCGTAAAAATACTGGAATGCGTAGGTGTTCTGTCTTGGTAAGTTCTTGATATTTAATTTCGCACACAAGTTTGGGCTTGACCCACGTGATAGTTTTCAAGCGTCCTGGATTAATTACAGGCGCTTTTTTTTGTACAATTTTTGTTAGTTTTATATCAAGTTTTTTTATCATTTCTTCATCAAAACCTGTTCCGACTTTGCCGACATAGTGTAGCTCATCATCTTTAAATAGGCCAAGAGCCAGTGATGAGATGGCGCGCTCTAGGTGATGCCTGTTCAGGCCCTGCCTGTTTTTTGTGGTGAAACCTACAATGATGCATTCGATTGAATGTTGAAATTTTACTTTGAGCCACGTGTTGCTGCGTGCGCCGACTTTATACAGTCCATTCTTTTCTTTTGCCATAACTCCTTCAAGATCGCGTTTTTTCATTTCGCGCCAGAGCTTTTTACTGTCAGTTGTCCATGGAATGATCTGTAAGTTTTTATTTTGCTTGATGGTTTCTTTAAGTATCTTTTTGCGTTCCATGAGCGGTAAGTTTACGAGCGATTTTCCATCTTTCATGAGAATATCGAAAACAGCAAAAACGGCCGGAGTTTCTTTGCTTCTTTTTGCGATAACATCTTCGTTTTCTGTATATCGTTGCTGCATCAGATTAAAATTGGGATTTCCTTTGTTGTCATAAACAATAATTTCACCGTCTAGTACACAGCTTTTTGCTTTAATATTGTTTCTAAAATCAAATTCAGGAAATTGGTGAATAATATTTTTGCCACGGCGACTGAGTAGTTTGATTGTTTTACTTATGATACAGATGGCGCGATAGCCATCAAGCTTTGGTTCAAAGATATAATCATCTCGCGTTAGATCTGATTCTTTACCGATTTTTGCTAGCATGGGAGCATAGTTCATCTTTTTTGTCCTTGTGTACTTGGACTCTATACTTGTGTGCTTGTGAGATTGCGTGAGGCACCTTTTTGCAAAATTGCTTGCGTGTTGAACTTCCTGTATTCTGAAATTCATGTTTGGTTTTTATCTTGAATTTTAATCTATCAATAATCAAGTTTTTTGGAAAAATGATGAAAAAAGAAAAGCTGGTACGAGACAAGATTCCTGCGATTATGCATGAAGATGGCAAAGAGGCGAATGTTTATACTGTTTCTGGCGATGAGCACTTTGATCGTTTAAAGGAGAAGTTACAAGAAGAAGTTGCAGAGTTTATTGAAGATGAAGCGCTGGAAGAGTTAGCAGATATTATTGAATTAATTTATGCAATCTGTAAGCAGCGTGGAATTTCGTGGGATCGACTAGAAGAATTTAGAAAATTGAAAGCTGAAAAACGCGGAAGTTTTGATAAAGGCAGGATTTTAGTTTTAGAGGATTGAACAAGTTGAAAACTCTTGAAAGTTATGGAGGATTATTGTTTTAGTTGATATATGTTAAGTGGGGTGTCTATGAAGCTGGAGTATTTTTTTATCGTTTTGCTTGTTGTTCAATCAAATGGATGTATGGAGCTAAAAAGCATTTCGCAAAGCATGGATCATCTTTCAGTTGACAGTAGTAGTTCTGATCTAGAGGCAAGACGTCGTATGCCACCATTTAAGCAACTAAAAAACAGGCGATTAATTCATAAAAGGTCAGGTGGTAGTCCGTGGTGTAAGCGAATTGGATATAGCGCTTTTATGGTTACGACTTGGGTACTTATTTTAACTCTTTGGCACTTTGGGACAGAAACTAATGGCAATTTGGTAGATCTGAGAGGAGAATTGCAAAGAGATCGAAGTAAAATTGATGATGCTCTTAGGCGATTTGATGTTGTTCAGGGTACATGTGAGACTTGTGTGACAGCTGTTGGTCAAGTAAGGTCTTATTTAATATCTGTTCCTGAAGAGGTTTTGGCGGAAGCTCGTGCATGTGGCACTGCGGGTCAGCGAGTGGTCGATAGTTTTATGAAGATTAGAGAGATTGTTGATTGATATTACCATTCTATATTCTTGACGCAAATCCTGTGCATGTTAAAATGATATAATCGTTTTGTATTAAAAAAAATAAAAGGGATTATATTATGAAAAAGTTTTATGCAGTATATATGTTGTTGTCATGCGCGTTATGTAATGCTGTAGCTCCAGCTACAATAAAAACAGCTACACCTGCCCCGACGCCAAAAGTAAATGCTCCGCTTAAATCAATAAATATTCCAGCTGCACAGCAACAAAATTATGTTGTGGTTGATGTACAAGATATTATTTTAAAAACACAGGTTGATAAAGATCCTGTAAATGATTTGATGAAACTTCAGCAAAATAAGCAAAAAGAGCTACAAGATCTTGGTACTGATATTCAAAATAAAGAAAAAGAACTTCAAAACAAGGCTTCTGTTTTGGCGCCAGATTCATTGAAGAATAAGCAAGAAGAACTTGAAGAAATGAGACAAAAAGCTCAGCTTAAATTGCAACGTGCAAACAATGAATTGCGTGATGCTGAAATGAAAACACGCGGAGAAGTTTTCCAAAAAGTTCAAGTCTACGCACAGCAGTGGGCTGAAAATAATCCAAATATTGACATCGTGTTCGAAAAAAATGGTGGCATTCTTGCATTTTCAAGTCGTGCGAATGCAACGGAAGAATTAAATAACCTTGTTCAAAAAGATTTAGACAAAAAGGAAGCAGCAAAAAAGAAGGTTGCGCCAAAAAAAGATGAAACAAATAAATCTAATATAAATACAGCTGCAAAAAATAAATAACTTGTCGTTTAAAAAATAGATATTGTCTGAAAAGGCCCGGAAAACTCCGGGCCTTTTCTTTGAAGACAGAACCTCTGACAAGGGCGGTGGCTTTGTAGGAGAGAAAGACTAACGACAACGTTATTAGATTTCTCTCTATTTTTTTCGCTCATGGTGATTATTTGACCCGTTCATAGTGAGCGGGAGTCGAGCCGTATGAGTTTGCTTTATTGCTCCTCAATAAATTTCTTTGTTATGTTGGCAAGGGTAGTGGGGAGTTTTTTTATGATAAAGAGTGCATTCTTTTTTGTTACTTTCTTTTCTTCGATTAGATGCTTAGAAAGGAAAGAAGTTCGGTTTGTCGATGGTGCGGAAAAAAGGTCAGCTGTTCGAGCCGATGTGCGTGAGCGGAAAGAGCGGAAAGAGCGGAAAGAGCGGATGGCTCAAGAAGAACTTAATAAGAAAGCCCTGTACTTTTTGAAAAATATTTCATTTGGTTCGCCATCAAAATCTAGGTAGGTAAAAGTTCGTTTGATTGTTATACTAATGCTAAGAAAATTACGATTAATTTTATGAGAAAAATACGCATATTATCTGTTGAAGAGATAAAAAAAATAGCAGCTGGTGAAGTTGTTGAGCGGCCAGCAAACATTGTAAAAGAATTATTAGAAAATGCACTTGATGCTGGTGCCACTAAGATTGATATCTATATCGAAGATGGTGGAAAAAAGCTTGTACGCGTTATAGATAATGGTTGTGGAATGTCTGCTGAAGATGTTCAATCTGCCTTTGAGCAACATGCGACAAGTAAAATTCGTTCAGTTGACGATCTTCAACAGCTACAAACATTTGGTTTTCGTGGTGAAGCGCTATCGAGTATATCGTCGGTAAGTACTATAAAAATTCAAACAAAAGAAAAAGATGCTGAGAGTGGTACAGCATTGACAATTCGCCATGCACAGTCAAACGAAACATGTGAAGTTGGCTGTCCTCAGGGAACTGATATTGCAGTTCACGATATTTTTTCCAATATTCCTGCCCGTAAAAAATTTTTGAAGGCTACTGAAACTGAGTGGCGTCAAATTTTATTGTTATTCCAATCTTCAGTTTTGGCACATCAATCGTGCCATTTTAAGTTATTTCATGAAGGACGCTTAGTACATAACTGTCCAGTTGTTTCTGATTTATCTTCACGTGTTATACAATTTTGGAATCAAGGTGTTGCAGATCATATGTTAAAACTTTCTGCCCAAGATTCGTCGATAGATTTTACTGTTAATGGGCTGATAAGTGATCACCAATATATGCGTTATAATACGGCGCAGATTTTTTTGTTTGTTAATAATCGTTGGATTAAAAATTATTCGATTATTAAAGCGTTGATCAAAGGATATAGTGGCGTCTTTCCGCACGGAAAATATCCGGCAGGGTATCTTTTTATGCGTATTGATCCAACATTAATTGATGTGAATATCCATCCACGAAAAGAAGAAGTACAGTTTGTTCATGTGCGTAAGGTTGAGCAACTTATACAACATGCAGTTAAGCGGATTCTTGATTCCCATGTTCGCCAACAGTTACATGATGCGCATACTTCTCAATCATCTACCTATCAACCTATGTCACATAGCAACCAGCGACCATATTCTTCGTCTTTTTCTCATGCATGGCCGGCTCAGGTAGGACCGGCTCAGGTAGGACCGGCTCAGG